>NZ_JACAEU010000167.1:0-10342 GCF_013388695.1 Fischerella sp. | reverse complement strand
GTGAGTAGTTGGTCAGGCGATCGTTAATTATGAGAATGGCGCTTATTTGTAGAATTGTCCAAAATGTGAGAAAAAGGGCGTGAAACAGATTACAGATCAGCAAGAACAATGGTTTCAATGTTACGATTATTTGGATTGGCTAAAATAAGTAAAATTAGGTTATTAATTTTATTTATTAATAAATAATGAGGATAGCTGATGCAGTTAATTAGAGATTTTTTGGGTTTATTCAGCTTTATTAGCAAGATTTACGAACAAATCAAAAACTTTTTTCTGCCCAAAAGGGCTTTTGCTTGGCAAACTTTAATTTATCTAAGTATTTTCTCTTGGCTAATATCATCTCTATCTACAGGCTTTATAAAGTCTGCGATCGCCTTTTGCGGCTGGGCATTTTTAATTGCAGGTACTGCTTGGTATACGACCGAAAATCCTTTACTAATTCCTGGTACTAATATGCCCATCGGTGCATTAGTAACTGGATTTTTAGTAAGTGCTTTTGCCTTTGGAGATTCAGCAGAAGTACTTACAAGCAGAACAATAGTTTTCTGGCCAACAATTTCGGCATTGATTACCGCAGCTGGAGAATTTTTGGAAGGAACTGGTACTGATGTCAGTACTCAGATTCCTAAGGTAGAAGACCGCGAAAAAATCATAATTTTAGTTGCTAGCTGTATGGTAATTAGTTGCTGGTTGCAATTTGGCTTCACAGTGAATCAATGGCTAAAAGAATTTCCAAGTTTGCAGGCAGATAATTTTAGGGGTACCTTTGTAATTAGAACAACGCAACAATCAGCTAAAATTCCAGAAAATGGCGTTGAAATTTTAAAGAAACTTGAACCGTTAGTAAGAGAGCAAATAGCTAACAGACCCTGGTCAGAAGTCGAACAATGGCTTCTGGGTGCACAGCAAAGAGTAACTAATTTGGGTAGAGAAGTAATACAAACAAGCTTAGGTGGATATGAAGAAAGATATTTATGGCAGATTCAACCACGTGTATACAACCTGAAGTCCGGAGGATACACTCTAGATTTACTCAGCATCTGGAGTGGTCCTACGTCTACAGGACATGGATACTATCTGAAACAGTCTTGTCAGATTGAACCACTCGCTAGGTCTACAAATTCCTCCACCACTAATAGACCAGATAATGGATCTTTATTTGCAGAAATCAATTGCAGTCAGATTAGCAAACCAATTCCAGGGCCACCACCACCCTTACAGTGAAGAGTGGGAGATGGGAAGAGTGGGAGAGTGGGAGATGGGGAGACAATCAACCATTAACTACTAACCACTAACAACCAACAACCAACAACCAACAACCAACCACTAACCACTAACTACTAACTCTTGACAAATGACAAATAACAAATGACAAATGACTAATAACCAATGACTAAATAAAGATGAATTTCGGCAGAATTTCTGTAATAGCAACGAATGTGTTTCGAGAAGTAATACGCGATCGCATTCTATTCATAATTGGCTTTTATTTTCTCATCCTCGCGGTTGCTATTTATCTTCTTCCTCAATTTGCGGCTGCTACTGAGGACAAAATGTTTTTTGATTTTAGTTTGGCGACGATGAGTCTTCTCGGTTTAGTTGTGGCGGTATTTGTTGGTACGGGACTGGTAAACAAAGAAATAGAGAAGCGTACTGTTTTAGTATTAATTGCTAAACCCATAAGCCGCAGTGAATTCATCACTGGTAAATATTTAGGATTATTGGCGGTACTAGCAGTTTTGATTGCCGCTATGACAGCGATCGCTCTTGCATTTTTGCTATTTAATCAAATCGCTTATTCACTGGCAAGTATTTTGATTGCTACATTTTTCTTATTCCTACAGTTGTCTTTGATCGCTGCTGTGGCTATTACCTTGGGTGTATTTACCAGTTCCTTGTTAGCAACAGCTTTAACATTTGCTGTTTATCTGATGGGGAATATTACTCAAGATTTACTGAAGCTTGGTCGTCTGGGAAACAACTCTAATATCCAAAACCTAACTCAAACTTTGTATCTCGTCTTGCCAGATTTATCTCGCTTAGATGTTAAAAACGATGCCGTATATGGTCTGGCAGCATTACCAAATACTACAGCACTCATTAGTAATGCTGGTTACGGCTTACTGTATACAGCGATGCTGTTAGCGATCGCTATCCTCATCTTCTCACAACGAGAGTTTTAATAATTTATTAACCAGTCATTTGTCATTAATCATTAGTAAAAACAAATGACAAATGACAAATGACCAATGACCTATTGAATAATAAATATCTGATTTGGTTGAATTGTACCATCAGGCATGATTGCATCATATAGTTTTGCATTCTTGAGATTTGCATTCCGAAGATTTGCTTCGCTCAAGTTTGCTGCAATTAAATTTGCCCAATTGAGATCTGCACCTGTTAAGTCAGCTTGATTAAAATTGGCTTCTAGTAAAATTGCTCCACATAGTTTTGCTTCTTCAAGATTTGCTCTTACTAACTGAGCTTGAATGAGCGATCCTTCAGTTAATTGGGCACTGCTTAAGTCAGCTTCCCTTAAATCAGCATTACATAGAGAAGCACCCCACAGTTTACTTCCACTTAATTTTGCCCGCCATAAACGAGCTCCACACAAATTCGCTTGCGTTAAATCAGCTTGATTTAAATTAGCTTCACATAAATTTACGTCTTGTAAATTGGCTTCCCGCAGATTTGCTTGCATTAAATTAGCTTCACTTAGGTTAGCACCACTGAGAATAGCGCCACTCAGATTTGCACTACGCAAATCCGCTCCTCTAAAGTTAATTCCACTGAGATCAATTGCTCTGAGGTCGATTCCACTCAAGTCACAGCCACTGAAATCTCTACCCTCAAAATTTTGATCTGTGATCTGACTTAGGACTCTTTCTTGTTTGTCAGCATGATTTTTCATGATATTCGCCTCTGAATGAGTTTGTAATTTTTCTTAACTTTCACCCCGATGATCTATTAGTATTCTGATAATCTCTGTATCTTGAGAGTACACCCCAAAAGTTAAGAACCTAGGGAGCCAATCGATAAAAATTAGAGAAAAATCTATAAAGAATGGTGAGAACCTTAAAAATACGTTATTAATGTACTTTTTTTGTCAAAATATTCTGATAAACATCAGGAAAGCTTCATAACAAAGATTCATTTTACTTCCTGGATAACTGCCTTTACTTATGGCGATCGCATTGGCAATGGTTTCCAATCAGAATAGTCGGCAAAATGACCCCAGTATGCAAGATAGCCAGTAAAAGCGAAAATCAAAGCAGTAACTATCAGCACGATCGCGCCAATTAACCGCCATGAGCGATTGGCTTTAAAATACAATGTTGGTGCAGCTAAAACTCCACTCAATCCGGTTAAGATAAACCCAATTCCTGTTAGTAGTGGATTCCGTGTCAATCCAAGGTTAATAATGCGCGCACCAACCACAATGGCAGCAATTCCTGCAAAAAAGCCATAAATTGCTATTGTTAGCAAATCCCAACCAAGAGCTAAAGCCAAGGAAGTAGCAATAAAAAGAATGCCAAACAAAACGGTCATTTCACCATAGGCGATATTGAAAATACTTCGCACAGGCCAGGTGAAAGTCATGTGTAAGCCAGTAACAAGTGCGATCGCCCCTGTCATCCCAAAACCAGGAATCCAGCGTTTTTGATTAACCCGATCTAAACCAAAATACAAGTAGCCAGCTAGGAGAAACAGTCCAGCTACTAGATTAAGCAGCATTAAGGTGATGTAGTTAATGAACATAACCTAGAATTTCACTTGAAAATGAGGCAGGGGAAAAAGGGATAGGAAATTAAACATGTAAAAACCGAAAGAATCGTAGATTATTTCTTTTCGCTTTTAACTTAGCTTTATTGTTGCCCCCCACTTATACAAAAAGTCTATCGAATAAGTTGGGTAGCTGAAAATCTGTATTTAGAAACATTCTCAGTTTTTTGTTAGTGGTTGGTTGTTGTTTGTTAGTGGTTGTAGAGACGTGCCATGGCACGTCTGTACATTGGTTAGTGGTTGTTAACTATGCCCGATGCCCAATGCCCAATGCCCGATGCCCAATGCCCCCTCTCCCCCTCTCCCATTCCTCATCCCTCTTCCCTCCAAGTTTGTAGCTGCAAATATACTAGTACCAGCGTCACTGCTAACAGCACTGTCGCCGCTGCTGCGGCGTAACTAAAATCGAATTGACCAAATGCTTCTTGATAGATGTAATAAACCAGCACATTAGTAGAATTTAACGGGCCACCACCAGTCATCACATACACTTGCTCAAAACTCCGCAATGTGAAAATCATAGTGGTGACGATCGCAAATACTAAAGTTGATTGCAATCCTGGTAAGGTAATATGCCAAAACTGTTGCCAAGCATTTGCACCATCGAGTTCTGCGGCTTCATACCGACTAGAGGGAATAGTTTGTAACCCAGCCAAGAACACCACCATATTGAAGCCGAGTTGTTTCCAAATACTCAAGATAATTAGTACTGGCATTGCCCAAACCGTGCTACTCAACCAGGGAATGGGTTTAATAGCGATCGCATCCAACAGCGTGTTAACTGTACCATCGTTTTGAAACAACCAGCGAAATCCCAAACCAGCAGCAACTAGAGAAATAATTGAAGGCAGAAAATAAGCACTCCGTAGCAGTCCTCGCAACGGTAAAGCCTGATTTAACAACACTGCTAGTCCTAAGGGGATAATCAGACTGGGAATAACAGTAGCAACGGTGAAGTAAATTGTATTCAAAATTACTTGCCAAAAATCTTGATTGAGTAGCAAGCGCCAGTAATTATTTAAGCCTACCCAGCGTGTACCTGTGGAAGTGAAAATACCAGTAGTAAAGCTGAGGCAAAACAAATAAATAATGGGCCAAATAATAAAAATGCCTAATAAAATAAGTGCTGGAGCCAGAAAAAACCAAGCCGCAACAGTATCATTATCCAACCACGACTTACCAGACTCACCAGGCTTACTATATATTTTTGGCATCTACAATTCATCCTCCCTGCCGTTATGACGCTCCGCCCTGATTCTACATCTAGCTTGGTTTCTCCTCACATTAATAAAGACGCGTTATCTAAAGCCACTCCTGTAAAACTGGGAATCATGGCTTCAGGAAATGGCAGTAACTTTGAAGTAATTGCCAAAGCCATTAAAGATAAGCAGCTTTCTGCCCAAATACAGGTTCTGATTTACAATAACCCAGATGCCTATGTCGCAGTCCGGGCTAATAACTGGGGTGTACCCGCTGTGCTACTCAACCACCGCGATTACCAAAGCCGTGAAGACTTGGATTGGCAGATTGTTCAGACTTTGCAGCAGTACGGCGTGGAATTAGTAGTTATGGCTGGTTGGATGCGACTAGTGACGCAAGTATTAATTGATGCTTTTCCCAACCGGATTATTAATATTCATCCTAGCTTGTTACCTAGTTTTAAAGGTTCGCGTGCCGTAGAACATGCTTTGGCGGCTGGTGTAAAAATTACAGGTTGTACAGTGCATTTGGTGTGTCTGGAAATGGACAGCGGCCCAATTTTGATGCAAGCAGCGGTGCCCGTGTTGCCGGATGATACGCGAGAAACACTCCACGCCAGAATTCAAGTGCAGGAACATCAGATCTTACCGCAGGCGATCGCCCTAGCAGCGCATCAACTACGTGCTAACGGTATACCACTGACTGCAAAAAACCTGTAAAGAAACAGTAAAAACACTGTAAAGTTTGCTACTGTCAACCAGGTGCTAAAAAAATGTGTTTTGTCAAGTGTAGATAAAATGAAAGAGACAAATAAAATAAGAGCGATATCTCGTAATAAGACGCTCTACATCTTTTGCATGTCATCTCATACGCTCTCTCATTCTTCAGTATTATGGAAGTATTAGAACTTAAACGCGAAATCGAAACGTTGTCTGAGCGCCTGGGTAAAACCCAGGACTATCTTTGACATCCCTGCACTGACTGCCAAAATTCAAGACCTAGAACAAATAGCCTCACAGCCAGAATTTTGGGATGACCAAGTCAAAGCCCAAAAAACGCTGCAAGAACTCAACGACCTCAAAGCCCATCTCCAGCAATACGATCGTTGGCAAGTCAGTCTGGAAGATACTAAGGCTGTGTTGGAGCTTTTGGAGTTGGAAAACGACGAGGCGCTACTG
The DNA here is from genome assembly GCF_013388695.1 of Fischerella sp. Taxonomy (NCBI): domain Bacteria; kingdom Bacillati; phylum Cyanobacteriota; class Cyanophyceae; order Nostocales; family Hapalosiphonaceae; genus Fischerella; species Fischerella sp. Next base: position 4,178 of record NZ_JACAEU010000167.1, on the reverse strand, counting down.
CAAGAAGCAGAAACAACCATCACTAAGCTGAACCGCGAACTCGAACAGTGGGAGTTACAACAGTTACTTTCTGGGCCGTACGATGAATCGGGTGCAGTATTGACAATTACAGCTGGTGCAGGTGGTACTGATGCCCAAGACTGGGCAGAAATGTTACTGCGGATGTATACTCGTTGGGCGGAAAATCACGGCTACAAGGTAAATTTAACTGACGAGTCTGAGGGCGATGAAGCGGGGATTAAATCCGCAACCTTGGAAATTTCCGGTCGCTATGCCTATGGATATCTGAGGTCTGAGACGGGTACTCATCGCCTAGTGCGAATTTCACCTTTCAATGCCAACGGCAAGCGCCAAACAAGCTTTGCTGGGGTAGAAGTGATGCCACAGCTAGATAACTCGGTACAGTTGGAAATTCCAGAAAAAGACCTAGAAGTTACCACATCCAGATCTGGTGGTAAAGGTGGACAGAACGTCAACAAAGTCGAAACTGCCGTGCGGATTGTTCACATTCCCACAGGTATAGCCGTGCGTTGTACCGAAGAACGCAGCCAACTGCAAAATAAAGAGAAAGCACTCGCTCGCCTGAAAGCCAAGTTGCTAGTTATTGCCCAAGAACAACGCGCCCAAGAAATTGCCGAAATTCGCGGTGATATGGTTGAAGCATCTTGGGGTAATCAAATCCGTAACTACGTGTTTCATCCCTACCAAATGGTTAAGGATTTGCGTACCGAAGTAGAAACAACTGCGATCGCTGATGTGATGAACGGCGAAATTGACATGTTCATCCAAGCTTACCTCCGGCAAGAAAATCAGCTAGTGGAAGCGGCTGTGTAATTGAGGAATTGTTAGTGGATAGTAGTTAGTAGTTAGTTGTTCTACCCACTAACTACTAACCACTAACTACTAACTACGAAGTAAACAAACTGTTACATTTATAAAAGAAATTGTTATCAAATCATTATGAGCGACTCTCCTCCCACAGAATCTCAACCTAGCTATGTCAAACTCGCGATGCGAAACATGGTACAAAAGCGAGTTACTTCTCTCAAACATTTTGCACTGACCACAGCAGGGCTTTTAGCTGTCCTCGTCGGTCTTGCCTATCTGACTCGCTGATAATCAACTATCACCTTCAGTATAGGAGACTTTTTGGCTGGTGCAAGTTGAAGTACATGTGCAGGACTGTCTGGGTGAGTCTTCCCAAACAAAAGCTGTAGAGGTTGGAGACACTGATAAACCAATTACTGCCCAAACCTGGGAAAACTGGTTTAGTAGCTGGTTGGAAATTCTACAACCGAATATTCCGCCAGCATCAAATTATGAAATAGGACTGCGTTTGACAAACGACTCTGAAATTCAGACGCTAAACGCTCAATATCGTCATCAAAACAAGCCTACAGACGTTTTATCTTTTGCGGCATTAGAAGTAGACTTTCCCCAGCCAACTGATATGCTCGCTTCTCTGCCCTTGTATCTTGGTGACATTGTTATTTCTGTCGATACAGCACAATTACAAGCTCAACAGCAGGGACATACTTTGTCAACAGAACTAGCTTGGTTAGCAGCTCACGGGCTTTTGCATCTACTGGGCTGGGATCATCCGGATGAAGATAGTTTGGAAAGAATGCTAAAACAGCAAGTAATATTACTGAAGGCAATAGGTATTGCCATTGACATAGAATAGCATGTGACTGCATGTTCGTGAAAATGCAATAATACTCGTGTAGAAAATTGGCAGAAAGTCGACTACCCGATTAAAATCAGCAAAAAACTCCTAGTCCTCCCACTCTACTGCTGTATGTAACCATGACTATGTCCCAACCAGTTTCATCACCACCACCAACATCAAGCCATTTAGAACAAGTTGTCACTAAAAAACGGGAACTCTCCTGGCAAGTTGCCTCTAATTTATTCATTAGTTTTAAGTATGCTTGGTGTGGGATAAGTTACGCATTTCAAACTCAACGCAATTTTCGCATCCACGTAGTTATATGCGTACTGACATTGGTGATGAGCTTTTTTTTGCATCTAAAAGCAGTAGAAATAGCAGTCATAGGCATAACGAGTGGTTTGGTATTGGCATTGGAGTTACTTAATACAGCAATTGAGTCGGTAGTTGATTTAACAGTCAAACAGACATACCATGAACTAGCAAAGATCGCTAAAGATTGTGCTGCTGGTGCTGTACTGGTCTCTGCTTTGGTAGCGATATTGGTAGCTGGTATGCTCCTATGTCCGCCGTTGCTAGCCTTGATTTTGTCGACTTTCTAAGTGAAAAATTACATAATTTTATACTTATTTGTTGGTTTTTAGTTGTGTTTTTCCAGGCTGAACCTGGGAACGAGAATTTGGAAGTTCCGCTTCCCGATTGTTGGAACTGGTGTAACATTTGAGTTCTAACCAACAACTAACTACCAACAACTAACTAAACAAAATGATATCAGTGGTTAAGACCTGGAGTTATAAGCTGTGATTATAGTTATTGACAATTACGACAGCTTTACCTATAACTTGGTGCAGTATTTGGGGGAACTGGCCTCAGAGTTCCCCATAGCGGCTGATATTAAAGTTTTTCGTAACGATAAGATTACCATAGATGAAATTCATGCCCTCAAGCCAGATGGAGTTGTAATTTCTCCCGGCCCTGGTCGCCCAGAAGATGCGGGGATTTCTCTAGATGTGATTGAAAAACTCGGTTCCGATCTGCCGATTTTAGGAGTTTGTTTAGGGCATCAAAGTATTGGTCAGGTGTTCGGTGGTAATATCGTTTCTGCGCCAGAGTTGATGCATGGTAAAACTTCTCAGGTGTCTCACACCGGAGTTGGTGTTTTTCAGGGATTAGAAAATCCGATTACCGCTACCCGGTATCATAGTCTAGTGATTGACCGCGATACTTGCCCAGAAGTGTTAGAAATTACGGCTTGGGTCGAAGATGGCACAATTATGGGAGTACGACACCGGAACTATCCTCATATAGAAGGCGTCCAATTTCACCCAGAGAGTGTTCTGACATCTTCAGGCAAGCAGTTACTGCGAAACTTTCTTTTCAAATTACAGATGAGACAGCGAGAGAGTAATTAATGAAACGACGGCAATTGATGGGCTATGCTGGGGCGGGATTGGTAACGACTTTGGTTACTAGCTTGAGTTCTCACCGTCAAGCTGGTGCCCAATCTGGCGGTTCATTAACAGTTCAGTGGTTGGGTCATACTTGCTTTCTGTTTACTGGCGGCGGTGCGAAAATTCTTGTCAACCCATTTCGCACAATTGGTTGTACCGCTGGGTATCGTCCACCGAAAGTGGCAGCAGATTTAGTGCTGATCAGCAGTCAGTTGCTGGATGAAGGTGCTGTGGAAGACCTACCAGGAAATCCCAAGTTGATTTACGAACCGGGAGTTTACGAGTTTCAAGGCATTAAGGTACAAGGAATTGCCATTCCCCACGATCGCAAAGGTGGCAAGCAATTCGGCACAAATGCAGCTTGGCAGTGGAACCAAGCAGGAATTAATATCTTACACTTAGGGGGAGCGGCTGCACCCATTTCCATTGAGCAAAAAATCCTCATCGGTCGTCCGGATTTAGCATTAGTACCCGTAGGTGGTGGCCCAAAAGCTTACAATGCCCAGGAAGCAAAGCAGGCAATTCAAGTTATTACTCCCAAGATAGTTATTCCTACCCATTACCGCACCCAAGCAGCTGATAATGCTACCTGTGATATTTCTCCCTTAGATGAATTTATAACCGTGATGCAGGGAATGGCCGTACGTCGTAGCAATAGCGATACAGTTACAATCAGCTCTAGTAATTTACCAGAGAATGGGGCGATACAAGTTTTGAGTTACAAGTTTTAAATTTATTTTGAGGCAGGTGACATGATATGTACCTGCCCCTTTAAATATTACGCAAAGGCACAAAGTTTTTAAATTTTATCTAGGTTTTGGAATAAAAATAACAAAGCCACAATGATATTGAAGTGGCTAGTCCTCTGAAATTTCAATATATGAATTCAAAAAGCTTTTTAATTCATCCGGGGATTTATAGTTGTTACAGTTTATTTTTAACTGAACTTCCCCCGGTGCAAATGTACTAAACAGCCCTTAAACCCTTACCAAATAAAGAACCTAGCCTTTATGGGCAATATATGTGTACCCATGTAAGTGATAGAACAATTTGCACAT
>NZ_JACAEU010000028.1:0-6527 GCF_013388695.1 Fischerella sp. | reverse complement strand
GGTGTGAGTCTTGGAAATGGATTTTTCTTGGTGTCTTTGTGTCTTGGTGAGTCCAGCCCCCGTCTTGGCTTCTGCCGAGATGGGGGACTGGCGAACCCGGAGGGTGGTGAAAAAAGAATTATTGAAACACTAAGACACTAAGACACTAAGAGGAAAATAGTCTTGTCTACTAGGATAATGGTTCGTTTTTTGCCCACCTTGACAGGGCTACCCATACCCCTAGAGAGTTTCTCAATCATGCCACGTGCTTTATGCCGGGAGACCCGTCCACCGCAGTGGCTCCAAAATCCAAAATGGTATAATCTGAATATCTTTTATTTTTATAGAAAATATAAAATCAGCATCCCGTACCTGAGTGTCACCGGGAGCATCTTTCCCTGTTGGGTAACTAGTGTGGTTTCAGAACGAATTCAGTATATGTCGTCGTAGTCTGGCGCTTCAACTCTTCTTGTTTCTGTACGAGGTGGTAAGAACTCAGTTCGACGTACGGGAGCTAAAGGCGGCACAGAACTGTTGTAGGGGTGGATAACTTGAACAGTGCGGGTAGGACGCTGTTTAGGAGAGAACAAAGCCAATACTCCAGCCACTACAATGCCACCGCCAATTGTGAGAGACATGCCCCCCACAGCCCAGACAACGGGCGAAGACCACCAGCGATTTTGAGACTGTTGATCTTGCTGCTGATGCTGCAATTGTGCTGCATTTTGGCTTTGCTGGGCGTTTAATTGCAACTGATAGTTGTAAGCTTGTTGTTGGAATTGAGCTTGCTGTTGCTGGAATGCATTTTTAAGTTGCTCGTTTTCCTTCTTTAGCCCTTCATTTTCCATTTTCAGTCGTTCCATTGCCAGGCGCTCATCAGTGCTTGGGCTGGCTGGTGGTGGTGGAGGTGGCTGTTGTGGATAATATGGCAGTTGTGGTTGCATTACCTGGGGAGGCATGACAGTCGGCATTTGCGGCGCAACATTGACATTTGGTTGTTGTAAGGGATTCCCTGCCCCCTTCAGCAACAGAATAGCCGCTAGCCCAGCTACGGCAACCCCGCCAATAAATGCCATACTTTCACTCATCGCCCTTACCCCTATGCAGCGGCGCAACAATAATCATTTGCAACTGACACATTCTCACACTCATACATTTATAGCTTACAGAACCTTAAATCACACCATATTTCACAACAGCGGCAAAATTTATTTTTTACCGCTGCGTATCTGCATTATATATTCAAGACTATATTTGTTAAATTGTCTACCAAGGTTAGGTGAAAAAACTTGGATATTACACTTTTTTAACCTAGCTTGTACGAGGTAGCGATCGCCTGCTTGAGACTTTGACAAAACGAGGCTATCTCGTTTAATCCCTGCTGTGGGGTATCTGCGTTCAGCCGTTTTACAAAGGCACTGCCAACAATGGCTGCATCGGCTCCCCAGTCCCGCACTTGACGAGCTTGTTCTGGTTGGGAAATTCCAAAACCTACACCGATGGGTTTATCAGTAACACTACGAATTTGCTTGAGTAAATCTGACACTCGCGTTTCCATTTGCGATCGCATACCCGTGACGCCGGTAACGCTAACCAAATAGATAAATCCTTGAGAAGCACGAGCGATCGCTTCTATGCGTTCGCTGGAACTCGTGGGAGCTATCAATAGAGTGACATCTATTCCCATCTGTGCGGCTGGTTCAAGCAAATTCGCAGCTTCTTCTAAGGGTAAATCTGGAACAACCAAGCCAGCTACACCAGCAGCGGCAATTTGTTGGAGAAACTTTTCAATCCCCCGATTGAGAATGGGGTTGTAGTAGGTGAATAAAATCATGGGCGATCGCAAACTCGGAGTAGTTGCTTTCACCATTTCTAGCACTTGGTCTAGAGTCGTTCCTCGTTGCAAGGCTCGGGTAGCAGCGGCTTGGATTACTGGCCCATCCGCCAGCGGATCGGAGTAGGGAACACCCAACTCAATTATGTCAGCACCACTGCGATCCAGAATTCGCAATGCTTCTGCTGTTGTTGCCATATCTGGATCGCCAGCGGTAATAAACGGAATTAAAGCGCACTCACGATTGCGTGCTAGGGTTTCAAAGCAATGGGAAATCGCAGTCATTAGTTATTGGTCATTAGTCATTGGTCAGTAATTGTTGTTTGTTGTTTGTTGTTTGTTGTTTGGAACAAGCAACTACCAACCAACAACTATCAACACACAACAGACAAATGACAATTTTACACTTGTGAACCCTTTTCTTGTTCGATCTCGGCTTGAATTTTTGCTAATTCTTCGGGGGAGAGTTCTTCTAGTCGTTTTTGGAAATAGGCTTCTTCGTATTGCTCGCGTTGTTGATGGTAGGTCATTTTATGGCTGACTGCACGAAAAATGTAGGTGAGCAACCAGCCAACTAACCCCCCGACTAGCAAGAGTTGACTCCAGATACCAGCTGACAAATTATCTAAGCCTGCTAGTTGCAGGAGTAAATACGCCAAGCCGCCTGCAATAAAAATTCCAAAGCCAATTCCAAGAGCGTCAATGCGTCGCATGAGTATTATGACCTACCAATCTCGTTAAGCTTCAATTTGTCGCCGTCGGGGTCGAAGGTTAACAAACGGAGACAGAACCAACAAACCTGGAAAGAAGAAGAATACCAAAAAGTACATAAACGCGCGCTCTATGGAGCTAGCCACATACCAGCGTTTTTGCAGGTACAGTAGCACACCTACAGGTATAACCAAAAGATAAGCTCCAGCCAAAATCAGATATAGCAACGGTACTATAATTCCTTCTCCAATCATAGGTTCCCTCTTTAAGCGGAAATGACCAACGGGTGCTTCTGTTTTCCATCATAGTACCCCCTTACACCCCTCCCTTTTTTCGAGCAGTTCGATTTTCCAAAAAAAAATTTTATGGTTACTAGTTGGCAAATGACAAAATTGATGCTGGAATAGATGAGGAGGTTTTTTTTAAGACTAATCAAGCCTCTATAATCGAAGAGAGTGACTCCCAAAACTTGGGGGTGTGGCGGAATGGTAGACGCTACGGACTTAAGTAATTGAGCCTTGAAGAAGAAATTCCTCAAGTGAACGCTCTCAAATTCAGGGAAACCTAAATCTGGCAACAGACATGGCAATCCTGAGCCAAGCCAAACTTGTCACTTGTCATTTGTCCTTTGTGAGTCACAAAGCGCAAATGATAAATAACAAAGGACAAGTTTGGAAGGTGCAGAGACCCGACGGGAGCTACCCTAACGTGAAGTCGAGGGTAAAGGGAGAGTCCAATTCTCAAAGCCTAATGCAACTAAATTGATTAGGCAGTAGCGAAAGCTGCAAGAGAATGAAAATCCGTTGACCGTAAAAGGTCGTGAGGGTTCAAGTCCCTCCACCCCCACTCCAAGTTGACATTTGCAAAAAAATTTTTTTAGTTTACAGGGTGCGTGTATACGCGCCCTGTAAATTTATGTATGTAATTCTCTAGTAGAGACAGACGCTGAAATACTTGTGAAGAGGTGATTTTCCTTTCAGATCGCTTTATAGATGGCGATCGTCGTGAAGTAAATAACAGCGACAACACAAAGTACTGTAGACTACTGCCTAATGTTTGTCAGCTTCACAATCCACGATCGCCAACTCCAGTCCAAGTCATGATTGTGTGAAATTGCGTATAAAAGTATAATTAATAACTTATTTTTAGTGATTAAGCGCAAAAAAATAAATAATTTACTACTTTACTCATTCCGTATACCAGCCAATTTATCAATTTTATGTAAAGAAAATTTTGAGTTATTAAATACTAGATTGATACTCTTGTTTACCAAGGTTAAGCTGATAAAAATATAACTAAACTTCTTTTTAGTCTTGAGAACTATAATGACCGCTCATAGTTTACAAAATACTCAGGTTAATCAGCATATTGTTAAAGAGAATGTAAAACGTCCAGATTTACAGGTTATACAAGATAAGATTTACAGTTTTTTGGTGGAGAGTGTTCAACAATGCTTGCCAGAAGATGTTTTGCAAGAATTTAAGCTTTTGTTTCTAGATTGCTTAGATTCACCTTGTTCAGATTCCACACCTGGAATATATGAAATTTTTATTGATAATGAACAAGATTTTCATAATACTCTCAAGCGTTGTTGCTACATTTTAGTTAATAATTGGGAAAGCAATAGAAAGTATAAATATATTCAAGAGTTAGTAAAATTATTCGCTGATTATAAAGCCACTCGTAAGCAGACAACTTTTACCAAAATAGCTATTTTTCAAAATTGGATAGAAAATTTTATTAAAAGTGAAGACTTCAAAGAACTGAAGTTATTTGCATATAGAAATGAAGATAAAAGTAAAAGACATTGGGTTCATCGCTATACCTCTTATTTATTAGCAGCTCAATCTGTAGATCAAAATAATCCCAAAGAACAACAAGAGGCAGCTAGAAAAGCTTCCAAACAACTAAAAGATAAATTTAAGTTTGAACTAGCAATGTATATTGCTCGTTCTCAGTCTACTGCTTCTAATAAAACACGTTACAAAAATCCTAGTGTTTTAGGGGATGATGTTTTACGTTTAATTAAAGCGATTGTCGTAAAAAAGGGTGTATTTAGCTATGAAAATATTGCTAATATATTTTTAAAGCAGACTCAAAATCAAACTTTTAAAGATTTCAAAGATAGCCTTGAGAAATATCTAATTTTTTCTGTACAGCAACCAACATTTGTAGAAACTTTGCAGCAACAGGTCTCAGAGAAGCTGTCAGCCTGGAAATCTGAATATGATGAAATAATTATCAGCAAGGATTTATTACTGAGAACTTGTAACCGAGTAATTGATTGTCTGACGACCGAGAATGGGCGGGAACCTTCGCCTTTATTTATTTTATTGCTTTCTCAGGGACATCCTTTAACATTAGTAATTGTACTGCTGAAAATTATTCTAATTTGTAAAAATTCCCGCAGTCATTTAGAAGCTCGTATTGCTAATTTAATTCGCTACTACGATAAATATCCAGAAGAAGAATGCCAGTGGTTCATTAATTTTATTGAAATTTTTAACATCACGCTGGCAATTTATGCTGAAAATGTTGAATACAATTTGGTTAAGATCGAAGCAGACCAGCAGACAAGTGAATTTCAGTTTAATCCGGATGCTTATCGTGTGTTTTCTCAGCTGAAGTTAGGGCAATATTCAAGAGTCAAGAGTCAATACATCTGCCTTATTTAATACATCTGCCTTATTTAAACAGACGCTCATCTAGCCAAGCTAAGGTAGCACCGGCAGTTTCAGATAAAATACTTACAAGCCGATATATACCTGTTGCACTAATTACTACTGCCTCCGGAAAATGATTCTGCAATAGCGCGATCGCAGTTGCTTCAAACACACCCAACCCACCAGGCGCACCAGGAACCACCAACCCCAGTAACCAAGCGAAGCTAAAAGCGCCTAGCAATAAAGGTATTTGACTCAAATTTAAAGAACTCAAGGCATACAAAGTTAAAACAAACCCAATCCCGCGTAGTCCCAAAAAGCCTAGTTCTCCTAATAAAGGTTTGAGAGGATAGCTTTGCATACTCAAATCAATGGCTGAGGTAGTATTAGTATTAGACTTTTTTGCCTTCAAGCGGTATAGCAGGCGAATTAATGGGTTCAAAAACTGGGGATGAAGCACACAAAGTACTACAGCTAAACCCAGTATTTGTGCTATCTGCACAGTCAAGCTGGTATTAGTCTTCACAAACAGACTGCCAACTAAGACAATGATTAAAGCAGCTGCTGCCATGAGTAACGGTTCTAGCAAGACACTGAGGGTAGCTGCACCAGTGGAAACGTTGGCATTTTTTGCCGCCATAATTCGCCCATAGTAATGCCCAACGTTACCAGGCAAATACTTGGCAATATTTGTTTTTAAATAAACATAGATGAACTGGGAAGATGGTACAGGTTGATTTAAATCTTTAAGAACCCAAGTCCATGCGCAACCTGCCCAAGTATGTGCCAGTAAAGTTACACCTGTGGCGATCGCTATAATTGCCCATCCTGCTGCATCAATGCGAATGTCAGCAATTCCTTGCCAGTTATTCTTTAGGGCTGTGGCCAAAAAAAATAGCGTCCCACCCAAAATTAACCAGCGTAAAATTTTCTTGATCATTTTAAAAATTAGACTGTTCAGCTACCGTTTGATTGAACACCTCAAATCATATGGTAAATCAGCAGTATATCGTAAGCGTGTTGGGAAACAGAGTTAATTGATTTTTTGGTTAATGGTTATTAATAAGAGCGAAGTATTTGAACATGTATCTTTTTATAAATCGAAAAATAATTTTGCAAATCCTATTCTTCGAGAACCCCTGTGGCATACGTCTGTACAATGGTTAGTAGTTAATGGGTAAAGCAACTAACTACTAACTAATATCTACTAACTACCTCACTAACTCAGGGTAAGAGCATCTCAATCAGGCTTGACACAAGGAATCAGAAGAATCTAAAGTGTTGCTAATGAAAAAACAATTGAGAACCTGAACCATATAATTGTTATCCATAGCAGTGCG
>NZ_JACAEU010000166.1:0-6938 GCF_013388695.1 Fischerella sp. | reverse complement strand
GTGTAGCAACGCGGAACGTAGACGCGACAGCGGCTTCTCGCAGAGTAGCATCTATCGAGATTCTTCGCTCCACAAAGTTCCGCTCAGAATGACAATTCATACCTTAATTCAGCAACGCCCAAAATAGACATTGCATAATGCTAAGATATCTGCTTTTCATATGAAGTGTTGGCTAAAATTAACAGTAGTTTAACTGACAGGGGTAATGGACAGTTTCACTCCCGCAATTGTTTTTGAAAATATTGAAAAAAACTTCGGCCCCCTGAAAGTGTTAAAGGGAATCAGCGGCAAAATAAATCGAGGCGAAGTAGTTGCTGTGATTGGTTCCTCTGGTTGTGGCAAAAGTACCCTGTTGCGTTGCTTCAATCGTTTAGAAAGCATTGATGCCGGAAGTTTAACAATTAATGGTATAGATTTATCTCATCGTCATTTGAACCAGAGACAACTGCGGCAATTGCGAACACAAGTAGGAATGGTTTTTCAGCAGTTCAACCTATTTCCCCATCTGAGTGTGCTGGAAAATCTCACACTTGCTCCCCGTAAAGTTTTGGGCAAATCTCCGAAAGAAAGCGCTCAACTTGCAGGGTTGTATCTGGAAAAAGTGGGACTGTTTGACAAAGCATCAGCCTATCCCGAACAACTTTCTGGGGGGCAAAAGCAACGGGTAGCTATTGCCCGTAGTTTATGCATGAACCCCCAAATCATGCTATTTGATGAACCCACCAGCGCTTTAGATCCGGAACTTGTGGGTGAGGTTTTGCAAGTCATGCAGCAATTGGCAGTGGAGGGAATGACAATGGTAGTTGTCACCCACGAAATGCAATTTGCCCGCGAAGTAGCCCACCGGGTGATATTCATGGATAAAGGCATAGTCGCAGAACAAGGCCCCGCCCATGAAGTGCTCACCAATCCTCAAAGCGATCGCCTGCGTACTTTCCTCAGTCGCCTCAATGTTGGGATGGGGAGAGTGGAAGAGGGGGAGAGGGGGAGAGTGGGAGAGTGGGAGAATAACTGATGACCAATGACAAATAACAAATGACCAATGACCAATGACAAATGACTAAAGATATTCCCGCAAAAAATCAAAGGGTTCATCTTCCCAAAATGGTTCTGGAACCATCAAACACAATTTACTGTTGATATCCGCTTCAATTTCGTCACTATCTTTCCTGTCAAATAGTTCTTTCAAAGCCTTCCAGTCACGCTCTTTAAGGGCCGTTAATGGCTGAGCGTGTACTTCCTCTGCATGTCTTTGAGAATTAAAACGAAAGCTTTTGAGTAACTTTCGGGAAAGATTATTTTTCAAGGCTTATAAATAAAATATATTTTAGTTTTACTCAAATGTATGTAAATGCACAGTCAGTTTAAATGTAGTAGCACTAACTAGATCATTACACGCTTTAAACAATTAGGTAGGAAATATTCTTTGCTGGAGAATGGGAAATAGGGAATAGAGATAGCCTTTTTTCATACTTTGATTGTAGGTAAATTTCCGTGGGGGTCTGCCGTCACTAATTCGACATCAAACACTTCTGCAAAGGATTGCGCTATATTTGCGCGTACCTCGTCGCAAGTTATACCAGGTATCAATTCAGCTAAACAGCCTACAGGTTTATCAGAAATGCCACAGGGGACAATGCGCTCAAAGCCTGTCATGTCTGGACAAACGTTTAACGCAAAGCCATGCATAGTTATCCAACGGCTGACTTTAATACCAATAGCGGCAACTTTACGTCCTTGCACCCAAACGCCTGTAAAACCCGTAATGCGCTCTCCTTCCAATCCATATCGTGCTAGTGCGCGAATTAACACTTCTTCTAGTTGTCGTAAATACCAATGCAGGTCTTGACGATAACGCTGCAAATTTAAAATCGGATACCCTACCAGTTGACCAGGACAATGATAAGTTACTTCTCCACCTCGTTCAACTCTATACACTGAGTAAGTGTTATTGTCAAGGTCAAATTTGAGAAATTCTGGAGTAGCTCCCTGTCCCAAAGTATAAACGGGTGGATGTTCCAGCAAGATGAGCACATCTTCTAAGTTGGGATTTTTGATGCGCTCTTGCAGAAGCGATCGCTGCCACTCCAGAGCATCTATGTATGGTGTCAATCCTAGGTTATATAGCAAACAATAACGCGAGTGTGAAGTAATACTACGGTTCATGCGAAAAAATCACTGATTTCTAGACTTTAAAGTATCAAAAATTATAAATACTGAGGATAAATTTCAAGCTATGCAAAGGATTTTAAAGGAAAGTAAAGGGAAGCAGTTTTAGAAAATACAAAATGCTAGTTTTGATATATATAACCTCAAATGGTGTTGGGAGGAATTCTCTGCAATAACCATCACGCCAAGAAAAAGAGGAAAGAATGCACTGGCTGATGGCGTCTGATTCAGTTGTTTCCATTCAAAAAACGGGTAAAACTAGCAAAAAGACGCATGTTGTCTATGAAAAGCGAATGTAGACCATTTCGCAATAGCAAAGCTAGCAATATCTGCGTGAGCATGCAAATGCCTTTACAGCAGTTGCAGCAAACGCAGAGATTTCTAAGTCGATTCAGACGAAGTCAGAGGAATACTTGGCTGAATTTGACTTAGGTAGGCGCACCAGCAGCATGTAGAAATTTTCCGATTTCGAGGGCAGTATTTAGACCTTACCGCAATACCTTTTCTCTGAACCAGATACACATAAAAACATTGAGCGGGAGAGTTTACATGAAGCTTGTCATCCACGGCAAAAATATTGAAATCACCGATGCGATTAGGGAATATGTACATCAAAAGATTGAGAAGGCGGTGAATCATTTTCAGAACATCACAAATGAAGTGGATGTGCATTTGAGCGTAGCTCGCAATCCCCGAATAAATCCTAAGCAAGCGGCAGAAGTCACTATTTATGCCAACGGAAACGTCATCCGTGCCGAGGAGAGCAGCGAGAACTTATACGCCAGTATAGACTTGGTAGCAGATAAAATCGCTCGTCAACTGCGTAAATACAAAGAACGGCGTCATGAGAAGAAAACTCATGCCCAAACTAGCATTGAAGGAGTAGTGCAACAGACAGTAGTTACAGATTTAATTGGCGATCGCGCTCCTGAATTGCCAGAAGAAGTCGTCCGTACCAAATATTTTGCCATGCCGCCAATGACAGTTGCAGAAGCGTTGGAACAACTGCAACTGGTGGGACATGACTTTTATATGTTCCGAAATGTTGAAACAGGCGAGATTAACGTTATTTACGAGCGCAACCACGGTGGTTATGGTGTGATTCAACCCCGCAACGGTAACGGCCATACCAACGGCAAGAACGGCAAGACGGCTCATGGAAATACTAGCGTGTCGGAGGCATCACACGCGCATAAATGAAATTAGTTAGTGGTTAAGGGTTAGTAGTTAGTGGTATTGATTAACCACTAACTACTAACTACTAACCACTAACTACTAACCACTAACTAACCCCTGCAACGTTTTCAGCGCTTCCTCGACGTGACCTTTAAAGTTAAACATCGAGTCGAACACATATTGCACAACTCCATCTTGATCAATCACATAAGTCACACGACCGGGAAATAAACCAAACGCAGCGGTTGCACCGTATTGCTTCCGTACCTTGTTGCCTTTGTCGCTTAACAAGGTGAACGGTAGCTGGTGCTTGGTTGCAAACTTTTGGTGAGATTCCGGTGAGTCACCACTAATGCCGATCACTTCGGCACCAGCAGATTTAAATACTTCATATTGATCGCGAAAAGCACAGGATTCAACTGTACATCCGGGAGTGTCGTCTTTGGGGTAAAAATAAAGAACGACTGGTTTACCGCGAAAATCGGTAAGGCTAACTGGTGAGCCGTTTTGAGAAGGGAGAGTAAAATTAGGTGCGGTATCTCCAACTTTGATAGCCATAAGCAATTTAAAATTTTATTTGCAAAATTGACACTATACAGAAGCCGAGTTACTGAAAAACTCGGTTTCTTTTGTACTGGTGCATAATTATCTTTACAGAATTTTAACTTGTGTGCTGGTCTACAAATTTTTCTTGATTACTAGCGTCAGGAAGATTAGGTTATTGGTTCAAACACAAAATTCCATCTATGCGCCTAACTTCACTTGACGTTTTTCGCGGCATTACCATAGCTGGCATGATTCTCGTCAACATGGCCAGCATTGCCGAACCTAATGTCTATCCCCCGTTACTCCATGCCGAATGGAATGGTTGGACACCAACCGACCTAGTATTTCCCTTCTTTTTGTTCATTGTCGGTGTGGCAATGAGTTTTTCTTTCTCTAAGTACACTGACGGTTTAGAGAGGAAAAGAGAGAGATGGGGAGATGGGGAGATAGGGAGAAATGAAGAAATCAAAATTTCTTCCACTCCCCTAGTCCTCCACTCCTCCACTCCCCCGCCTTACTGGCGTATCATCCGCCGCGCTGTCATTCTCTTTGCCTTGGGTTTACTTTTAAACGGCTTTTGGAATAAAGGTATTTGGACGTTTGATTTAAGTAGCATCCGAATGATGGGGGTGTTACAACGCATTAGCCTAACTTATTTGCTGGCAAGTCTGGCAGTTCTCAAGCTACCGCGTAAAGATCAATGGATACTAGCAGGTGTATTACTTGTTAGTTACTGGTTAGTAATGATGTACGTGCCAGTACCTGGTTATGGTGCGGGTGTGCTGACGCGGGACGGTAATTTAGGCGCTTACATAGACCGTTTGATCGTTCCCAAAGCACATCTGTACAAGGGCGATAATTATAATTTTATGGGCGATCCGGAAGGGCTTTTTAGTACCATTCCTGCCATTGTTAGTGTTCTTGCTGGCTACTTTGCGGGAGAGTGGATACGCAATAAAAAAAACGTAAATTCCGAAACCAGCATGGATTTAGTTTTGTTTGGTCTTAGCTGCTTGGTTATCGGTGGAATATGGGACTTAGCATTTCCCATTAACAAAAAACTGTGGACGAGTTCCTATGTTGTTTTCACCACTGGTTGGGCATTATTATTATTAGCCGCCTGTTACGAACTCATCGAAGTGCGACGGGTGCGGCGTTGGGGAAAACCATTTGAATTTATGGGCTTAAATGCGATCGCCATTTTTGTTGGTTCTGTGCTGCTGATTAAAATCTTAGTCAGAACCACAATCGGCACAGGAGAAAATGCTGTTAGTACCTATGATTGGATATATCAAAATCTATTTGCATCTTGGGCAGGTTTATTCAATGGTTCGCTGTTTTTTGCCATCATAAATATCTTGTTGTGGTTAGCGGTTGCTTATGGAATGTATCGGCAACGCTGGTTTTTCAAAGTTTAAAAATGGTTAGTAGTTAGTGGATAGTGGTTAGTGGTATTTTTTTACTACTAACTACTAACTACTAACTACTAACTACTAACTACTAACTACTAACTACTAACTACTAACTACTAACTACTAACTACTAACTACTAACTACTAACCACTATCCAATTAACGAATTTTCTTACCAGTTAGCACTTCTCGCACATCTAACATGGCTGTATAGGTAGGTAAGATATGCAAGGTTTCATTATCTGGTGTATGTTCTAGGGCTGTATTAATCGCCTGTCGTAAATCTTCTTCAACAATTAAATTACAATTATTGTCAAGCTTGGGCTCACTGTAGTACAGACGTAAGGCCATATCATAAGCGCGATCGCCACTAACTACTAAAGTTCCTCCCCGTTGGACTAATTTTTCTGTATCTACATCCCAAATCCAAGATACATCTTCTCCATCTTGAATTCGGTCATTCAATACCAGCAGTGTTGTTTGATTATTGCTTTGAGTCACGACTCGAATTGTTTCATTCGTGCCCACAGGATTTTTTGATAATAAAATTCGTACCTGCTTACCGTTAATTTTCAATTCTTCTGCACGACCAAAAGCAGGTTGGAAATTAGGTATACTATCGCGGACGGTAGCTTGATCAATTCCCAATTCGATGGCGGCGGTAGCGGCTGCTAAGGTGTTGTATTTGTTGTACAAGCCGATGAGAATTTGCGGCCATTCGCGGCTATTAAGAGTTGGTTTGCTTCTAGTGAAGCCGCAACTGGGACAAGTATATTCGCCCATATGAGATAAGTAAACGCCTTTATAATCTAAAGCGTGTCCGCATTTGGGACAGTAGATAGAATCAACTGCATGGGGAATAGCTTCTAGATACTGTTCTGGTTCGTTCAAACCAAAGAATGAGACTCGTTGCTGAGATAGCTGCTGGCCGAGATGGCAAATTGTCGGGTCGTCAGCATTGGCAACGATAATAGTTTCAGGGGGTAGAGTGGCGATCGCACTTCCCCAGCGCTTACTAATCGTGTCTACTTCTCCGTATCTATCTAGTTGATCGCGGAACAGGTTTAAACACAGGATGAGTTTTGGTTGAATTGGTGCTAACACCTTTGGCAAGATATTTTCATCAACTTCTAAAATGGCGTAATCTACATCCAGCGTACCCACCAAGTTAGTGCTTTCCATTAAAGCTGTCATCAAGCCATTTTCCAGATTAGCACCTGTAGAGTTGTGGGCAACGCGGAAGCCTTTGCGTTCTAGTATTTCGCGTAAAAATAGTGATGTGGTAGTTTTGCCATTAGTACCTGCAACGAGAATCACCCCGTTTTGCACTTGCTGACTCAATAATTGCAACAGACGGGGTTCGATACGACGTGCAATCGAACCAGGTAAGACTGACGCCGCACCCAAACGCAGCGATCGCACCATAAAAGTTACGCTTTTGGCTGCTGAAACAGCCAAGCCAAGCCGCAGTCTATCTATAAATTGAATTTTATTTCCCACACCCGTACCTTAGTCTGCAATTTCATATGCGTGAGTTTAGCGAATACTCAGTAAAAAAGCCAGTTATTTGTTGGTGGTTAGTGGTTAGTGGTTAGTGGTTGGTGGTTAGTGGTTGGTGGTTAGTGGTTGGTGGTT
>NZ_JACAEU010000165.1:0-5271 GCF_013388695.1 Fischerella sp. | reverse complement strand
GGACATACTCAGAATAGAGACGCTAACGCTGCACGAAACATACTTGAGATTGGACTCCGTACCGTGGGGCACACGGGAACGTTGATCGCCTCTGGAGATATCGACCTCTGCGTGGGTGAGGAAACTCCTCCAAGTAAGTCGAGTCGTAGAAAGAGGAAACCCAAAGAGTGATCTTTGGAATCTCCCGCTACACCCGCAAGGGTTAGCGGTGAGAGGATGTCAATAAAGTCAAAGCTGTTAAATCTTACTCTCTCAAGTTGGTACAACTATTAACTAAGATTTTAGACAAGTTAGGCGATCGCTACTCCCTTGCTCCATACTTACAAAAATTTGTCAATATATTTTATCAATGCTAATACAAAATGAAAGAGGCTGTAATTATGAATGCCCAAACAACAACCCAACTACCCATCCCCCCCCACTTTAACCCCGAAACAGTCGGCGCAGTTTGGCGCGTCCCTTATCAACAACGCGCCCCAGAAGCACAAGCATGGGCGAAAAAACACAACATCAAACCCGCATCTAAAGACAAAACTCGCATTTGCCTACTTCTAATCGATGTTCAAAACACTTTCTGCATCCCCGAATTTGAATTATTTGTGGGTGGCAAATCTGGTATGGGTGCAGTTGATGATAATGTGCGACTGTGTGAATTTATCTATCGCAACTTGGCAGTAATTACAAAGATTGTACCCACGCTGGATACCCACACAGCGATGCAAATTTTCCATCCGATTTTCTGGGTTAATGCCGCTGGTGAACATCCCATACCCGCTGCAACAAATATCATTCCAGCAGACATCGAAAAAGGAATTTGGAAAGTTAACCCTGGTGTTGCTTTCAGTTTGGGATGCGATTATGAATTTCTAGAAAAACATGCCTATCACTACGTTAAACAACTAACTCAAGACGGCAAATATCCGCTGACGGTTTGGCCTTATCATTCTATGTTGGGTGGAATTGGTCATGCTTTAGTTTCTGCGGTGGAGGAAGCGGTCTTTTTCCACTGTATAGCGCGTAATAGTCAAACTCAATTTGAAATTAAGGGTAATCATCCACTCACGGAAAACTATTCTGTTTTACGTCCAGAAGTTTTGGAAGGTTTTGATCGTCGCCCTATTGCTCAAAAGAATACAAGCTTGATTCAGCAGTTATTAGACTTTGATGCTGTGATCATAGCTGGACAAGCGAAAAGTCATTGTGTTGCCTGGACAGTCGATGATTTGTTAACAGAAATTCGGCAGGTAGATATTAATTTGGCGAAAAAAGTTTATCTACTGGAAGATTGCACTTCTCCTGTCGTTGTTCCGGGTGTGGTGGATTACACAAAAGCAGCGGATGCGGCGTTTGAAAGATTTGCCGATGCAGGAATGAAAATAGTTAAATCTACCCAAGAAATCAGCTTTTTCTAACGCAAAGGAACGCAGAGGAAAGCGCAGAGTATCGCAGAGGAAAGCTTCACGTCCTTCTGCGTTGAAGAAAATATTCTCATTGCTTCAAATGTTCTTTTGGATCTTTGGCAACCCAACCTAAGGATGAGCTAGAACGCATTTCAAAATGTAAATGGGGCTGATTTATAGTTGGTTGTCCAGTAGTACCGACAGTTCCCAGCAAGTCCCCTTGTTTGACTGGTTGACCAACTTTTACTTTGATACTGTCTAGCTGGGCGTAACGGCTTTGCAAGCCATCGCTGTGATTAACGATCACCAAGTTGCCGTAAGTACCTTGCTCACCTGCAAAAACTACTTTCCCTGGGGCGATCGCATTTACAGGTGTTCCTGGGGCGGCTAGCAAATCCATACCACTGTGAAAGAAAACTTCACCATTTTTGGGATTCAGTTGCCAGCCATAAGGAAACCCTACTTGTGCTAAAGTTGGCAATGGATATCCAGATAATTTAGGAGGATTGTTGGTAGGAGTAGAAGTAGAATTAGACGGTGTAGGCAAATTCCCGCGATCGCGTGATTGATTTGCTACCGGAATAAATGCTAATTGGGATGCTGGTTGACAACCATTCAACTCAAATAGTACATCAGGGCGAATTTTGTATTTCTCTGCCAGTTCTCGCCAAGTTTCACCGCGAGCCACTTGCACAATAAAGCCATTGTAGGGAGGAATCAGGATGCCGCTACCCACAGTCACCCTACCGTTTTTTAAAGCTGGATTTATGTCGATAATAGTTTTTGGAGCTAGATTGTAACGCTGGGCGATGCTCTCCAAAGTTTCGCCACGACCAACTTTGTGACGCTGAAAGCGTTCCAAGGCTGGAGTTGGGCAGTTAGATGCCTGTGCCAGTACAGGATTGGGGTGTGTGGATACTAGTCCTAGGGCAAAGATAAAGCCAGATAAAAATAATAGGCGATCGCTAACAGTCATGTATTTTAAGTGAAGCAAGAGTAAAGTACTCAATGCCAACACTTGGTGTATGGCGAGAGCATTTTTGCGATTCTAGCTAAATTTTATATTTTGTTTGAGGAACTAGCGAACAATAACCAGCGACTGGGTACTGTAGTTATATAGTAAGCAATCAATAAATCTAAAATCTAAAGTTCCCTAAAAGTTTACCGCCCTTTATATCAAATTTATTTATCCATTAGTCTACTACTTGATTACACTTAGAAATTAACACCTGCATTGCTGTGCCTTGAGCGTGATGATTATGAAATTATCGAAAAAACAACTGGCCGTTTATTTTTCATTAGTTGTGGGCGGCGGCATATTTGGCGGTAGTGCAGTGTTGTTTGCCAGTCCCTTTCTCCTGACACAGAAGCGCACGTTCCAGGAGTTAAAAAATGTGACGATGGGTTTGCCGCCAGAAACCGTAGTTAATAATTCTTTTGGAAAAAGTATCGAAGCAACTAGAGGTGATAGTGTCAATTTTATTGCCACCGCTGTCCAAAAAACCGGGCCAGCAGTAGTGCGAATTAATGCCACACGCAAAGTTGCAAATCCCATCTCAGAGGCTTTTAAAAATCCCCTCTTGCGTCGATTTTTTGGAGAAGATGAGCAACCAATTCCGCAAGAAAGGATTGAGCGCGGGACGGGATCGGGATTTGTTTTGAGCACAAATGGAGAAATTCTCACCAACGCTCATGTTGTCGCAAACACAGATACGGTACAAGTTACCCTCAAGGATGGCCGGACTTTTGAGGGAAAGGTGATGGGAGTCGATCCCATGACAGATGTAGCAGTAGTGAAAATTCCAGCTAAGCAATTGCCCACAGTGACAATGGGTAATTCACAAAATTTAATCCCAGGACAGTGGGCGATCGCGATTGGCAATCCTTTGGGTTTGGACAATACCGTCACTATCGGCATCATCAGTGCTACCGATCGTACTAGCGCTCAAGTTGGCGTACCAGATAAGCGAGTCAGCTTCATTCAAACTGACGCCGCTATTAACCCTGGTAACTCCGGGGGGCCTTTGTTAAATGACCAAGGCCAGGTAATTGGGGTAAATACTGCGATTCGTGCTGATGCTCAAGGGCTTGGTTTTGCGATTCCGATTGAAACTGCTGCCCGCATTGCTAAGGAACTTTTTACTAAAGGGCGTGTAGAACATCCCTTTTTAGGAGTTGAAATGGTAGACCTTTCTCCTACCAAAAAAAAGCAGATTAACCAAGAAAACAACCTCAACATTCAGCAAAATACTGGCGTTGCCATCAAGGGAGTCCTAGAAAAATCGCCAGCACAGCAGGCAGGACTGCGCCCTGGAGATGTGATTCACAAGTTTAACGGCAAACCAGTCAAAACTGCTGCCCAAGTACAGAAAATGGTGGAGTCCAGCAGCGTAGGTGATGTTTTGCAGATTGAAGTCAACCGCGATGGTAGAATTCAAACGTTTAAGGTGCAGTCAGGAGCTTATCCGAAAAAATAGTCAGTGTCCTTAGTCCTGTGTCCTTTGCAGTAAATGACAAATGACTAATGACTAATGACTAATGATTGTTAGCTAAATGATCTAACTGCATCCTTTGTTCCATCTGGCGTAAGAAATAGCCAGTCATCATTGCCGATGCTAAAAGACCAGCGAGATTGTCTCGATCTGTTGTAATTTGGACATTGAAATTTTCAGCTGGCAGCATCCCAACCAGCCCTTGGACATTTTGCGAAATAATTTGTTTAATTTCGGGGCTGACGGACTGAGCGACACTGGCCAAAACTTCTGGAGACTGATGTTGCAAATATTTGAGTAACTGATTGGGGTTTTCCTCAAAGCTGTCACTCAGATGCTGATGAGGGTGTTCTTCAAAATTGTCATTGAGAAAGTCAGGATCAAACACCATTGGCAATTTACTTTGGCGGAGTTGCTAATTCTACTCTAAACCATAGTATAAGGTTGCAACATATTTCCTTGGCTAGGAGTAGTATTCATCCAAAGTAGCAGTCAAAAGTCAAGAGTCAAGAGTTAGTGGTTAGTAGTTAGTGGTTAGTAGTTAGTAGTTATTTCTCCCCCTCTCCCATCTCCATTTTCAAGACAAATCTATTCTGGTTCTGATACTGATTCTAGTTTGAGTTCTAGTTGCCGCTGCTGTTGGTTGCTAGAGAATGGCGAGGGAAGTTGCTCGATTTGGAAATACTGATGAAATTTGGGTGTTACCTGTAGCGAGTAGGAGCGAGAATCATTATCTCGGCGTTTCTTGACAAAACCCAGTTCAACTAGTTCTTGAACGTGTTGATATGCTCCTGAACCACGTAGGTTAATCAAGTCGCTTTGCAGCATGGGGCCATTCAAGGCGATCGCTGCTAAAGTCCGCAACGCACCTACCCCTAATTCCACTGGTATGAGAGTTTGTACTAAGTCTTGAAAATCAGGCCTTAGTTGTAGACAATAGCCATTTGGAGTTTCTACTACCTCTAGGGCACTATCCCGACGGGCATAATCGTCAATTAACTCTATAATTCCTTCCTCAGCGGTAGCGCGATCGCACGCGGCATACTCAGCAATTTCGCTGATTGACAAGGGTTTCCCCTTCAAGTAAAGAATTGCTTCTATCTTAGTAGCTGCATTCATCGGTCATTAGTCATTAGTCATTGGTCATTAGTCATTCGTCACCCGTACAAATGACATAGACGCCCTCCGGGCGGCTGACCGTAGGGTAGGACAAATGACAAAGGACGAATTACAAATGTAAGGACTCAATATCAGAATTGGAAATAAAAGTCAAGAGTCAATGGTCAACAGTTAGTGGTTAGTGGTTAGTGGTTAGTGGTTAGTAGTTAGTGGTTAGTAGTTAGTGGTTAGTGGTTAGTAGTTAGTGGTTAGTGGTTAGT
>NZ_JACAEU010000027.1:0-26921 GCF_013388695.1 Fischerella sp. | reverse complement strand
TAATTTGATGGCAGGTTTGGTTGCTTATACTTATTTGCCTACAAAACCCTCTCTTGACATCTATCCAAAAGACTTACCTACTCTTCCTCCTGCTGTTTTTTAGTTTGTCGAACTCACGTCTTTTTACTTTTTACTTTTTACTTCTCCAGTCCCCAGTCCCTATTACCCATTACCTATTACCATTATTCGGAACACCCACTGGTGACAAACCAGCGATCGCTCGCAAATTTTGACAACGAATTAACTCAATAAAATCTAAAGCAGAGCGACTTTCAATCTTGGCGACTGTCTCTATCGCAGATAACAGATATTGTGCTGCTTCGGCTTCCGAGTAACCCCGCCGCTGTGCTACTTTAATAGCGGTGGCATCGGCGCTGAGCTGTGACTGTTGAGAACGGTTAATGGCAGCAATGCGATACACAGCCAAACTAGTTAATCCACCGGCTACAACCACACCTATCGCATCTGTTTGGAAGAATTCTACTAATCCACCCAAAAGCCCAGCAACTGCTAAGCCTTGATAAATATCTGGTTTAAACCATTTTATCTCCGTTAACCAACTAACTGTCCGCAATAGCAACAAATCGCGTTGTGATTTTGTCAATCGACGCCACAAATCAAAATTAATATATATTGGTCGCTCCCTGTTCCAAGGCAAGGGAAAAGAAACATCAATCACTTTTGCTTGCTCAGGTTTGCTGACGATTTTGGTCATCATCCTAGCCGAAGCAGGCATTACATCATACAAACGGCGAATTTCAACGGTTGGCTCCATATTAAGTAGAAGGCAAAAATCACAAACAACTCAGCTGCGTTCGGCTTTCAGCTAGCATGAATCTTTTGATATATGCTTAGGATATTTACATACTCAGTCTATTGAATTTTAAGGTATAAGTCCTAGTAAATATTGACTCTTGACTCTTGACTCTTGACTAATAACTAAATGACTATAGATGCTTTTGCTTCAATCCCACCTGAATGGACAAATAAGGCAATTCATGCTCGTGAATTTTGCTGTCCCAACTGCCATGCCAGCAGTTTAGAAGCCATGCAAGTATGGATTAATCGCCGTTCTCCTGTAATTACAGAAGAATATCGCCGCAAATGGCAAGAGTTTTACCAGTGCAACTGCGGTTGTGTTTGGTGGGCTTGGAGTAGCGATCGCCCTCCATCTAATTTTAATAATCAATAGTCATTGGTTAGTAGTTAGTAGTTAGTAGTTAGTAGTTAGTAGTTAGTAGTTATTTCTCCTACTCTCCCACTCTCCCATTCCTCCTCCATTTCCATGCAAAAGCCCGCCATTTGGCGGGCTTTGTTTCATCGCTTGTATTTAGTACAAAACAATTTTAGAAAGTGAAGGTGGTACGAACTGTTCCAACGTAGACGGTGTCGTTGTTGTCGTTATGCTCAGGATTTAAGATCATCAGAAAACCAGGGGTGATGGCAATGTTGTCGTTGAGCTGATATCTATATAGCGCTTCTAGGTGATAAGAGGTGTCTTGATCTTCTCGACCACTGACATCATTGTCGCTAACTTTGGGTGGCTGACCAAACTGAAGACCAAGTACGCTGCCTTGCGATCCAAAGTCTCTGAAAGCTACGTTAGCCATCCAGTAGTAAGAATTTGCATTGTCACCGTCATCAGCACCGACGTCAGGATTGTCACTCTCAGCTTTTGCGTCGGTATAACCAAACCAACCACCAAGGCTTAATCTGTCACCTAGTTTGACGTTAGTTTGTACACCGTAGTGATTGGCTGAAGTAGCAGTTTCACCAAAGGGTTGGCTTGCAAAGTCACTACCTGTAGATGCAAATTGGTTTACACCACCTACACTATTTTGATAGGTACGGGCGTAAGTCAGACCGATGTTGAATGTTTCACCAGGCTGATAAGCTACCTGAGCGAGTGCAGCATAGTTACCATCAAAGAGGCCTGCTCCTTCCTCAGGACTGCTAGCGACGTTATCACTTCCACCAGCTAGATAACCCACAGATGCAGAGAAAGAACCTTTAGGATTGAAGGTCAAAGTTGCACCTGCACCACCAGAACCTTGGCGGTAGATGGGGCTGAAACGGCCATAGCGGGAAATAGAACCTTTGCCAGAACTAGCAAAGTCAGGGCTGAAGTTGTTCATGTTTTCCCAGAATTCACCGTTATTAGCGTCTACTTTGATCCGTATAGAGTCGCTTAGGTTGAAAGCGTAATTAATTTTATCGATTTCAACACTGTTGTCGGTATCATTATCAAAGGAGAGACGGGCCATGTTAGTGCCAGTTGCGTCATTCAGATTAGGCACATTGCCAGCTTGTAAACGGATTTGCAACTGATCTGAACCTGTGAAGCTGCTGTTCAAGCTCAAACGAACCCGATCTGAAAAAGTAAAATTTTCGTCTACATCTTCACCGCTGCCGTCAGCCTTCTCTTCACCGAACGCGCCAGCCAAGTTGAAAATCGCTTCCCCAACTAGCTTGGTGGTAGTGGAAAACTGATTGGCCTCCAACTCGGCAGTGCGAGCTTCCAGAGTATCTACGCGACCGCGCAGAGTAGCCAGTTCCGCAGAAAATTCTTCTTGCAAGCGCTGTAAAGTAGCCAAGTCTTCTTTGGTGACTAACTCAGCTGTTGCTGTTGCAATCAGTTCGTTGACTCGGTCTAAGCAAGCATTTAAACCTGCGGCAAACTCATAACGGGTCATGGGACGATTACCGCGATAGGTACCGTTTGGATAACCTGCAATACAACCGTAGCGCTCAACCAAAGACTGCAACGCTTGGAATGCCCAATCTGTGGGCTGCACATCGGAAAACTGAGAAACAGATGTTACCTGATCCATGCTGTCACCAGACTGTTGGGATAACTGGGACACAGAGGTAACATCTTGGCTTACTTCTTGATTTACTTCCGCAGCGAAGGCGCTGTTTGTAGCCAACAATGTAGCAGCGAAGACAACTGGACTCAGTTTTAGGACGTTCCAGAATGGTTTTTTCATTTTGTTTATCTCACTCACACCTACTGGAGCAAATCATGATAAAATCTCTTGAATATGTTTTATTTTATGAGACTTTACCTTTGATTTTCAGTAATAATTCTACCAAGATTAGCGGCGGTTAACGCAACTTTTCTAGCGCACTTTTTTAGTGTTTTCTAAATACTTTTATTTTGGTAAACGCAAAATTATTCTACGTTTATGACGTAACAGATTACCCTCCTCCTCAAACTGTTGGAGGAGGCGCGTTACCGTTACCCTAGTTGTATTTAATACCTCTGCCATTTCTTGGTGGGTAACATTAAGGTCAATAAGTTTACCTTGTTCTACATCGCGACCAAATTTTTCACTTAACCACACCAAAAATTGCCACAAACGCAGGGAAATGGGTTTTCTATGTACAATACTCAAAAGTTCCTCTGCCTGTTGAATGTGTAGAATCAAGGCATTAACATCTTGATTCCAATGATGTGGTGGCACTAAGCTCACTTCCACACTGGTCAAGCATTCTATCTGGTAAGGCTTGACTCTGGACAAAGGATAGCCAATCAGATCTCCAGATCCCCAATACCCCAGAGTAATAAATGTTCCGTCTTCACTCCAAGTTAAAGTGCGAACTGCGCCACGTTCAATTCGCCACAACACGTCATTGCGTGGTGGAATTACTTCTCTGCGGGTGAATAACCTTTGAGGTAGATTTGCCGATAAGTTAGACTTATTTGAGCCAACTGTGTTTTGTGTGCGACTGCTGGGATACATCATTAGTAGGATTTGATAATTGTTAAGTGTGGAATAGCTTGAAACAGTTCCCTAAGGTGCTCTGGTAACTGCTACATGCCTGTGCTCGCAATCGGTTTTATCCAGTTGAAACTTCCCATTAGCTTTTGAGTTCAAATTCAACCAAAAGATAGATGTCATAGGCAGGAGGTTCTCGTAGGCTTGGAATAATTGATTTGCTATGGCTAGAGAAGACATAAAAAAACCTGAATTAAAATTCAAAAGAATCAGTCTTGCATTTGTCTAACAGATCCAATCAAGGCGATCGCCCTTATGTTAGCTGTGTAAGACTATATTTGGGTGCGGTTTTCCAGGCGCGGTTAAATCATTGGGAAGACCCCATTTTAAGCAAAATTGATGCTTTCGGATACTATTGTCTGGTAAATTTGATACTTTGAGAGAAATAGATTATTAAAAGTTTACTTGCAACAGACGGTAAAGCAAACTTAGTTGTGTAGTTTAATCCTTAATTATCGGTTAATAATTATTGCATTCTCAAATAATTAAGAATTTTTTCAAATACTTTCAGTTTTAACTACGGCAACAACCGCGGGTTTTGGGGGTGCATCAGTAGTTTTACCAGGCCAATTTGAGCCAATAGGGACTTGACGAGTTTGCACAAATTCTTCACCTGTTGTGGTTGCGATCAGGAATTCTCTGGTTTCTAAAGCTTGGTTCTTGCGAGTACCATTAGCCTCTCCAGGATGTTGTATAGCAAGAAACATTGTTTGTTCATCTGAAGTAAAGCAAGGCCCTGTGACTTCACATTCCATAGGCCCAGTTCCAAACAAGAAGGCTTTACCGGCATCTTCACCCTTAGTGGGAATAAACCAGATAGTGTTGTTGCCAAATAAACCAGATATCGCCGCAGGTTTACCATCGTCATCAGTGCGATTTTTAACAGCTTTATTGAGTTTTCCTGTGGATATATCTGTCACCATCCAAACATTGCCGTTTTTGTCAAGTAACAAGTTATCTGGATTGGCAAAACCCATACCGCCAGCGGCTGGTTCACCACCAGTGGCTAACATTTGCCAGCGAAACGTCAGCGCTGCTGGATCGTTGCCGTCTTCTGTTAGACGCATCACCCAGCCATACTCGTAAGGGGTTTCTGCTTTTGGGCCTTTAAATATTCTGATATCCGGGCCACCTTCTCGATCGGGAGAACCAGAGGTAAAGCTAATGTATAAATCACCATTGGGGGCAATTTCCGTGTCTTCTGGACGACCAGTACAGGTTGCACCAACAGCATTGGCGGCGTAGTGAGCATCGATTAATATTGCGCCTTGTTTTTCTTGGGCATTGCCAGCATAGAGGTCGCCCAATTTCTGAAATTTTTGTTTATATTGGCCAATCTCTTCGTCTTTGGTCATTGGGAAATAAAAGCTTTCAACGGATTCTGGTAATTTGAAGAGGGTTTGTTTGTCCGAATCTTTGCTAGTTATTGCTTGCGGACTTTTTGGTAGCTGAATCAGGTTTCCGGCAACGTGACTGGGAAGATCGGGATCTATTGGTGTATCAGTTTTTAACGGTATCCAACGACCAGTACCATCAGGGTTAAATTTGGCAGCATAGAGCATTCCTTCAGTAAGTAGCTGGGAATTAGCTTTATTTTTGGGATCTTGGACTTTGTCGCTACTCACAAATTTGTAAACGTGTCCACCTCGACGATCGCACCCCGAATAAAAAGCAAGTGGTTTCCCCGCCTCCACGCGCACACCCACTGCTTCATGGCGATAGCGTCCCAACCACGTGTGTTTAGTACCGTAGTCATTGGGGTTAGCTGGATCGACTTCTACGATCCAGCCGTATTTATTGCCAGCTAATCCAAAAACATTACCCTGTCCGTATAGTTCCTCGTCATCCAAGGCAAAAGGTCGTTTGCCAGGAACTAACGAAGTTCCATCAGCGTATACTGGTTCTGGTACTTGGGACTGAAAGTTTTCTTCTGCGCTGAGAACTGTACCCCAAGGAGTTGTGCCACCAGCGCAGTTGCCAAAACTACCAATAATGCGATCGCCTAATTTATCGATGTATCCTTGTCCCTGCTGTCTGCGAAATACAGCCACCGCAGGCCCGGTTGCCTTTAGATATCGTCCATCATTTAAACCGGAAATGCCAGAAATCCGCCGATCGTTTTGAGAATTGCTCCGTTCCCACTTACCATCAGCAGTTTTGCGAATTGAAATGACACCTAGTCCTTGATCTAAAAGTGCTTCTTGAGATATTTGCCTGATTTTGACTTTAATTGGGTCATGATCGGGCAAAGCAAAAGCATTGATTTCGTTTTTACCTGATGAGTTGTTTTTCAGCGCTGCTTTGACTTCCTCAAACGGCAAAGATTTACCAATGACTTGTTCGTAAGTTTGCATCCAGGGGATGGCGCTGATGTATTCAAAGTTGACACTGAGGTATCCTTCGTTTTCACCAGTTGGAACAAAAGACAAAAAGTCGTTGTTGTAACCAAAGCGACTATCACTGACTTTATCGCCCCAAGCAGCAATGATTTGGTATTGATAACCTTCTGGCAATACCAAATCATCCACAACTTCGTATGTGCTGTATTGTTCTTTCTGCTGTTCTGGTTTGAAACC
Organism: Fischerella sp.; assembly: GCF_013388695.1. Classification (NCBI taxonomy): domain Bacteria; kingdom Bacillati; phylum Cyanobacteriota; class Cyanophyceae; order Nostocales; family Hapalosiphonaceae; genus Fischerella; species Fischerella sp. Next base: position 20,566 of record NZ_JACAEU010000027.1, on the reverse strand, counting down.
AGCTGTTTCTAGGGGTATCGGCCCTTTAATTGGTTTAAATGCTAATTTAGCCTTTTCCACTGGTACAGGAGATGGATTTTTGATACATCCCCCTAGAGAACTCAGTGCGAGCGCACTTGTACCTCCACCCATAAACAGCAAGAAATTTCGACGCGTGATACTCATCAGTTTTGTTGATTACACAGAGCCATTTGTAAGATGGCAAACATTTTGAAGTTGTCTTTGGCTAATTTAGTAGTCAAAGTTTAAGAACAGGTAAGCCTTAGGTAAATTTTACGTTATCTATACAAATATAGTTATTTAAATTACATAGCAAAGGCGCAAGATTTTGCGCCCTTAAAAATACTAAAATACATGGTATCTGAATTTAGTTCAACAAAATCGCTAAAACCTTTATTAATAACTAATGACTAATGAGCAATGACCAATGACATTTTACTTAGCTGCGTTGACCAGTAACAATATATGCCACTCGTTGACCAATGTTAGTGGCGTGATCTGCCATACGTTCCAAATGACGAATTACTAGCACGAGCAGTAAAATTGGCTCGACTACGCCTGGGATATCTCGTTGGTAGGCTAAAGTATCGTACAGATGCTCGTAAGCGCTGTCTACAGCATCATCTAGTTGTTTAATACTACGACCGCTAACTTCATCTAAATCAGCCAAAGCTACTAGGCTAGTTGCTAGCATAGCTTGGGCATGGTGCGACATCAAGGCAATCTCCGGTAAACATGGGTGGGGCGGATAGGGAAAGATTTTAACTGCAATTTCAGCTAAGTCTTTAGCATAGTCGCCTATGCGCTCTAAGTCGCGCACCAGCTGCATAAAGGCACTCAAGCAACGTAAATCTTGAGCGACAGGGGCTTGCAGCGTCATGATTGCCGCGCAGTCTGATTCTATTTGTTTATAAAAGCGATCTATTTGTTTATCTATATGGGGAAGTTCCTCGGCAGCTTTTAAGTCACGGGCAAATAAAGCTTGGTGACTCAGGCGGAACGATTGTTCTACCAAAGCTCCCATACGTAAAATATCGCGCTCCAAGCGCCTGATTTCACGTGTTAGTTGGGATCTTTTAGAGTTGGGATCGTAGATAAGGGCTTTCACGCTTGCAGTCTCAAACATGAAGATATCTCTAAATATAGTCTTGGGTTTAAGAATTTGCCATTACCTCGGGAAGTATAATCTGTATCCACGCACCACCTGTAATGGGATGATTCATGGCTTTGATAGAACCGCCATGAGCAAGGACTATTTGGCGAACGATCGCCAAACCCAAACCACTACCCACTATTCCTGTTGAACTACTTTCTGCTGCTTTCACACGAGAACGTGCTTGATCTCCCCGATAAAATCGTTCAAAAACATGGGGTAAATCTGCTTCGGCAAAACCTACTCCTGAGTCAATGATATTGATTTCTAGATTGGCTGGTGTATTTAGTCTACCGTTATCATTATTATCCAAACAGATAATTTTTGTCTCAACACTAATAGTCTCTCCAGGAGGGCTGTATTTGATGCTATTGTCTAGTAAGTTGAGAAAAACTTGGAAAATGCGCGATTCATCAGCATTAATCCAGAGATTTTCTAGCCCTGAGTAGGCAAGCTGGATTTGATGACGCCCTGCCATAGGTTCGAGAGTTTCCCAAACTTTGGCAATTAGCGATCGCACTTCCACAGGTTGGCGATTGAGTTTGAGGGTAGGATCGGTTTCTAATTGAGTTAGTTCTAACCAGCTTTGCACCAAATTAATCAGTCGGTCAACTTCTTGCAAGAGGCGATTAACCCAGCGATCTAAAGGTGGTTCTATGCGAACTTGCAATGTTTCCACTACCAGACGAATGGAAGTCAGTGGCGTTCTTAATTCGTGAGCGAGATCGGAAAGGGCGCGATCGCGTGCTTGGTTAATCTCCAACTGCGCTTGGCGATTTTCTAAGAATACTCCAACTTCCCCTTCGCCTAAAGGTAAGCCAGTAGCTCGCAATACCAGAGGCTTTACTTCTAATATAGCTGTGGCACTCTCACAAGAGGGGTGAAATACCCACTCACTCACCTGAGGCTGCTGGCGATCGCGAGTTTGTTCTATTAACTGGTCAAGTTCATAAGACCGCACCAACTCCAGTAACAAGCGTACCTGTCCTGGTTGCCACCTTTGCAAATACAACATTTCCCGTGCTTGCTGGTTGCACCACAGCAGTTGATTTTCTTCATCCACCTGCAAATATCCCACAGGTGCTAACTCCAACAGTTGTTGGTAATTTTGCAGAATTTGCAGCAAGTCTTGCCGTTGCTGCCTTAACGAGGCAATTTCATGGCGCAAGCGCGGGATCAGCGGTAGCGCAATATCAGAAGGCTGCGATTTTAACGAAGGCGGTATTGTTCCGACTATGCGACGTAGTCGCACGAGCTGACAAATCCAAAATCCCAGTCCTACAGCTAAACCCAAAAGAAAACTCTGTACTAACATCACAAGAAGTTGTTAGTTACTGTCGCAAAAATGATAACTAACAACTATCCAAATCTATAACCAAAACCGCGTACAGTTACTATATATTCTGGGCGACTGGGATCTTGTTCTAATTTTTCGCGTAACCAACGGATGTGAACGTCTACAGTTTTACTATCCCCAACGAAATCAGGCCCCCAAACCTGATCGAGCAACTGCTCCCGCGACCATACCCTACGGGCATAACTCATAAATAATTCTAAAAGGCGGAACTCCTTTGGAGACAAACTCACCTCCTGACCCCGAACCAGCACGCGGCACTCTTGCGGATATAAAGTAATCTCTTTGTACTGTAATGCTGGTAATTGCGGCAAACTGCTCAAGCGTTGGCGACGCAGCAAAGCGCGACACCGAGCCACTAACTCCCGCATACTAAAAGGTTTTGTGAGGTAGTCATCTGCTCCTACTTCCAGCCCCAAAACGCGGTCTGTTTCACTACCCTTGGCACTTAACATCAAAATTGGTACTGGATTACCTTGATAGCGAAGCAAGCGACATATATCTAAACCATTAATTTGAGGCAGCATCAAATCCAGAATTACTAAATCAAAAGTAGCTTCTCCTGAGTTTGATTCAAAACTTTTTAATTGTTCTACAGCCGCACGTCCATCTGTCGCTGTTACTACCCCATAGCCTTCCTCTTCCAGTGCTAGAACTAGCATTTCCCGGATGAGTTCTTCATCTTCAACTACTAAAATACGACTTCTTTGACCGATGTCCGTTGTGGGGGGATACTTTGTTGATTCACTAGTGTACATCGATATTCACATAATAGCGGCAATGTGCTTGTATAAATATTATTATTTATTATTCAGTGCATCTACGCTTATTTAGTTGTATAATTTTTATTTTTGTGTAATTTATATGACAGCACGCTATTTATATTATAAACCATATAAGCAATAAACATATAGCAATCTTTTATTTAAAGACTGTTAGTAAGCGAATCATCACTCATTTTTAGGCGTGGAAAGCCTGACTGTAAGGCCTTTAGCGCCAACTTGATGAATTTAGATACATATTAGCTTTATAGTTGATTGATGTTTATTTTTTTGCACCGAATATCTACTAAATAATTTTATTTTTTACTCAATGCGATGCAATTTTAAAATTTATTGAGTGTTAAGTAGCGATCGCTCACTCCTAATAGCCGCAATTTCTACCAGATTACCTTAATTATTTCCTTTTTCCCTTGCCCTCTGCTTGATCGGAATGTGAATTTGTTTCGATAGTTACATTCGATCTATACTGTCGAGCCTTAGTGTTATTCATCGCATCAAAGGTACCTTTAATAGTGCCAGCAATTGGCACAGCAACAAGCGATCCCAAAAATCCAGCAATCTCGAATCCCATCAAAATCGCCACAAAAATCCAAATGGGATTAAGTCCGATAAACTCTCCAAGCAACTTTGGCCCTAAAAGGTTATCTTTAACTTGCTGCATAACGATCGCTGTAATTGCCACTTGAGTTGCTAACCACCAATCTTGCAGCATTAGCAAAATTGTGACGCTACCAATGCCTAGAGTGGCTCCCACAAAGGGAATGAGTTCAGAAACGCCGATGACAATGGCAAATACCAGCGCAAATGGTACTTTCATTATTAAAAAAATGGGAGTGAGACTCACTACCATGAACACACCCAACAACAGTTGAGTGAGAAAAAAGTTTTGAAAATTCAGCCGCAAGGATGCAGTCAAAGGTATGCGAATATGAGGCGGTAAGAGATTGACGAGACTATACCAAACGCGATCGCCATACAACAACATATAAAATGCCAGCACAACTACTAACACCACATTCAGTAATCCAGACAGCACCGTTCCAGCAAATCCCACGGCACCAGAAGGTATGTGTTGCACTAAAATCTGAATGTTGGCATTAATTTGTTGATTAATAACACTGAAATCAAGAGGTAAACGTCGCTTTTTCGCTAATGTTTCCAGTTGCTCCAAATTCGCTTGACTCGTGGTTAACCAATCAGGAATCTTATTTAATAGTTGGTTTGTTTGGTCTATGACCATTGGTACTAGCGTTACACCCAAGACGATCAACAGGGTCAAAGTTACCAGCAATACAATAACTACCGCTTGCGTGCGAGAAACGCCAGCGCGTTCAAAGAACTTAACTGGGTAATTCAGCAAAAAAGAAAGAATTGCAGCAGTGCTGAGAATAGTAATAGGATGCTGGAAATAACTAAATATAACAGACAGCAGCCAAACGTTGAGCGCGATAATCGGACCGCTCAAGCCGTAGATTACTAGATTTTGAAGAGAGGTCCAACGCCGCATTTGATGAAATGTATGTTAAAAACTTCTTGGCAGAGTAGGTAAAAGCTACTCGGCGCTGATTATCATCATAGTTACTTTTTACATATAGATAAGTTTAAGTAATTACCAGGAAGCATAACCAAATGGACAAAACTGTAGCTGACCTTCGCAAAGACTACACCTTACAGGGTTTGAGTGAAACTGATGTTGACCCCAATCCTTTTATACAATTTCAAAAATGGTTCGACCAGGCACTAGCAAGTCAGTTGCTAGAACCAAATGCCATGACTCTAGCTACCACTACCCCAGATGGAAAACCCTCAGCAAGAATGGTATTGCTAAAAGACTTTGATGACCGGGGCTTTGTGTTCTTCACCAATTACAACAGCCAGAAAGGACAGGAGTTAGCCGAAAATCCCCAAGCTGCCTTAGTTTTTTGGTGGGCAGAACTGGAACGGCAAGTCCGTATCTGTGGACATGTGGAAAAAACTTCCCAAAACGAATCAGATGAGTATTTCCGCAGTCGTCCTTTCAACAGTCGCCTTGGTGCGTGGGTATCCAATCAAAGCGAAGCGATCGCCAGCCGCGAAGTCCTTGAGCAAAGGTTGCAAGAACTGCAAGCCAAATATGCAAACCAAGATATACCTCGACCGCCTTACTGGGGAGGCTTGCGCGTGATCCCCACACAAATAGAGTTTTGGCAAGGACGCTCTAGCCGCCTACACGATCGTTTATTGTATACTCGCTTAGAGGATGGTACTTGGAAAATAGAGCGTTTGTCACCTTAGTATTTTGTTGTTTGGTGTTTGTTGTTTGATATTTGTTGTTTAGAAAAACCAACAACCAACCACCAACTATTAAATGTTTATTGACCTTCAGTTGTTGCTGTTTTAGCAGCAAATTGAATTCTGGGGTCTGGCATAAAGTTGTATCGCAGGTAAATTCCTGCCCAGACAAACAGAATAATTAACAAAGTGCCAATACCTAAGGGACTGGGAAGCCAAAAGATAGCTTCGATGTGATTGAGTTCACCAGGATTGAGCTTCCACACCAGTTGATTTTTATTTTTTTGTGGTTGAGGAGCATTCTCAGTTCTTTGAATACTTCTTGCACCCCAAGGAGTCTTTAAACTAAATTCCAAATCGAGGATTGAACCAGCATTAGCCAAAACATTACCGTTGCTAGAAATCAAGGCGAGCGATCGCAAATCCAAATCATATATTAAGTGATTCCGCACTAACAGCAAGAAATTATTTTGATCCAAAAGTAAATTTGACTCTACTTTAGGCAGTTCTGAGGCAGATTCCTTAACCACAGATTCGGCTTTTTGATTAGTATTAGGGTGAAAAAATCCATTGAATTTTGTTTGTAATTCTTTAGCATTAGTGAAAGGAATGGTCACAATAATTTCTTCCTTAGAAGGTCGCCGGACTTTGCCTTCTTCTTGACGAGCGCGACGCTCTATGCTGTTTAACCATTCATATACTGGATCGCCACTAAAACTGGTAAGGCGTTCTCCCAACTTAATATGCTGCACCAACTCACCACGATTGGAATTATCAAAACGCACCCCCACGTCATAATCTACACAACCAGACAGCAATAGAGATGCCACAAGCACAAGGCAAATGTATCTGAACCGCACCAAACTCCTTACAAAAGTAGAAAAATGCATCATTAAATCTCCAAAAGTCAACAGTCATTAGTCATTGATCATTAGTCATTAGTTAGTAGTTAGTGGTTAGTGGTTGTAGAGACGTGCCATGGCACGTCTGTACATTGGTTAGTAGTTAGTAGTTAATAATTATTCCCCCACTCTCCCACTCTCCCAATCCCCAATCCCCAATCCCCAATCCCCAATCCTCATCTCCCCATCTCCCCATCTTTAAAAATTCAACCAAATTAAACTAACCAATGTTAGACCAATAGCAATTAATGCTACCCAGATAAAGCGATTATCCCTGGTATTGACCTGGCTGAGATCAACAAATTCTTGCTCAGAGGGCTGCTTGCGACCAGAGGATTTGGTATTATTGGCAGAAAAGTTGATTTTGCTCTCATTGTCAGAAAAAGAGCTAAAATCAGGAATTTGGGTCATCCATTCCTTAGGACGTTGCAACCTTGGGGCTTTGAGGATGTATTGCAAACGCCTTGCTTCTTTGCTGGTTTCTGAATGAGGATGGCGTTTGAGTTGTTCGCAAAGGGCGATCGCATCTTCTGTACGTCCCGCTGCTTCGTAAGCCGTTGCTAACCAAATTTGTACTTCACCCCCAAGGCGGGTGTTACGAGCTAAAAGAGCGCTTGCTTTTTCCAGTTGTTCAATCGCTTGTTGGTATCGCCCGCTTTCAAAGGCTATTCTCCCTTGCTGGTAGCGATTTTTGGCAATTTCTATACTTTCTGAAGTCACGTTTCGCTCACAAATCAGCACTGCCTTCATTGTGCCAATGGCAGCAGCGTTTTTGGAATCTTTTTAGCTGGGAATAATGTCAAAAATTTTATCGAATAGTATCACATCAAAGTCATAAAAATATGTTTAATATCAAGCTTTCTCAACAATATTCACTGAGATTGGGTTTAACTGTAGCATTGATTACTGCAACTACTGCCCCTGTTTCTGCCCAACAGGTAATAGTGATAGACAATGGAGGTTTTTCCAGAATCAACCAGCAACCTACTGTTGGTAACTTTATTTACGGTAGTTCCATTCCCACTCCTATACCTGTAGATCCATCAACGGGACTGACGCCAAATCGCACCCATAACTTGTACCCACAGTTGTATCCGCAGGTGCGGCAAAATATCCGAGATACCGTATTAGTCAATCCTGTTTTAGTTAATCCTAAGATAAGAAACTCAACCCTAATTAATCCTGTGATTGTTAGAGATTCATGGTACAGCACACCAATTCATCAACCCACAATCATTACGCATCCCTGGTAGGTTGAATTGGAGATGGGGAGATGGGGAGAAGAATTGTTTATTTATTTTATACTCTACCCTTGTGCTTCTGCCTATCTGCGCCCATACTCCCCTGAATTTCTTGCCTTCCTCAAGACATAAACTGAGAACCAAAAATCATGCTGCCGATACCGCCATCGGTAAAAATTTCTACTAGCAAAGCGTGGGGGATACGACCATCTATGATGTGTGCAGCGCGCACCCCTTGAGCAAGCGATCGCACGCAACAATTAACTTTCGGGATCATACCACCGCTAACTACACCATTGGCAATCAATTCCCGGGCTTCTTTTATATCTACTTTCGGAATCAAAGTAGATGGATCTTTGTAATCTTTTAAAATCCCTCGCGTGTCGGTTAGCAAAATTAACTTTTCTGCCCCCAGCGCTGCTGCTATTTCTCCGGCTACGGTATCGGCGTTAATATTATAAGCTTGTCCGTTGTCGTCAGCAGCGACACTGGAAACTACGGGGATATAGCCACTGTTAACCAGTGTCTCCAAAATCTTGGTATTTACATTGCATACTTCCCCTACAAAGCCGATGCCTTCTTCACCTTGGGGACGGGCTTTAATTAAGTTGCCATCTTTACCGCACAGTCCCACTGCTGAACCACCAGCTTGGTTAATCAAAGAGACAATTTCTTTATTAACGCGACCAACTAAAACCATTTCCACTACATCCATTGTGGGAGCATCAGTGACACGCAAACCGTTCTTAAATTGCGGCTCTATTCCTAGTTTATCCAGCCAACTGTTGATTTCTGGCCCACCACCGTGTACGACAATTGGTCGCAAACCCACACAAGATAAAAATACGATATCGCAGATAACTTTATCTTTGAGGTTGCTGTCTTTCATGGCTGCACCACCGTACTTGACAACAACGGTTCGACCTGTGAACTGTTGGATGTAAGGTAATGCCTCACTCAGTACTTTTACGCGAGTGGCTGCATCTTGCCGGATGTACTCAGTATCATTGATCGTCATAAGGAGCTATTGATAGTTAAATTGGTACTCTCAACAATTTCTCATATAAAACAATATTTGTTGCTAATATGTTCGTGCTGGTTCACTTGGGGTGTAAGCGTATAAAGGATATAAGAGTGTAAGGATATGAGGGTAGCAGGAAAAATCATTCACCTAGACGCCCACATCTCCACACACTTGCTTACCAATACTCCTACATCTTGAAAGTAAGAGCTAAAGCAAAGCAAGACGATGCTGCAAATTGAACAGGTGTTACGCGATCGCTATCAACTTATAGAAAAACTCGGTGAAAGTGCGGGTCGTCAAACCTGGTTAGCATGGGATTTATCTACTCAAGAGCAAGTAGTCGTCAAAATGCTCATTTTTAGCGACCAAATGCAATGGGAAAATGTTAGGCTTTTTGAGCGAGAAGTCCAGATACTCAAAAAGCTTAACCATCCGCGTATTCCTCAGTATCGCAATTATTTTTGTTTTGAAGACCAAGTAATCCAATTTGCCTTAGTCCAAACCTACATACCCGGTTCCTCGCTTAGGGAATTACTGGCACAGGGCAGGGTGTTCACCCCAGCAGAAATACGGAAAATAGCTGCCGAAATTTTGAAGATTTTGATATACCTGCATAGTTTGAGTCCAGTTGTATTGCATCGAGACATTAAACCCAGCAATATATTGTTGGGGAAAGATTCCCAGATTTATTTGCTAGATTTTGGCGCAGTGCAAGACCGGGCCGCCAGAGAGGGAGCTACTTTTACAGTGGTAGGAACCTATGGCTATGCACCTCTGGAACAATTTGGCGGACGGGCGACTCCTGCGTCCGATCTGTATGCCTTAGGCGCAACCTTAATTCATCTGTTGACGGGTATTTCACCAGCCAATTTACCACAACAAAATTCTCGCTTACAGTTTGCCCACTTATTAAAGCTCAATCCTGGGTTTGTTCGCTGGTTGGAACAATTGACAGAACCAAATTTAGAAAGACGCTTTAGCAGTGCTAAAGAAGCACTAAAAGTGCTAAAAGCAAATCAGGCTGGTATGTCTAGGTTAATTCGTCCTCAACCAGCAGATAGCCAGATTCACCTGCAAAAATCTTCTGGTCACTTGCACATTCAAATCCCCGTGTTGTGGCAAAAGACATTAGTTGACCCTAAAAACCTAGCTGCAATGGTGGGACTGCTGATTTGGTCATACCTGGTTATTGGCGCGTTTGGCTTTAGTACCATCCAAGGTTGGATCTGGATGATAGCAAGCCTCTTGCTGGCAGCTTGGTTTTTGTTGCCTAACTTTGTAGAAACTAATATTTACTTTGACCATCAGGAGTTTGAAATAGAATCGAAATTAATGGGTCTTTGCTTGCAAACACAGCGAGGAAACGTTTTAGAAATAGACAAAGTATTTAGCGGTGAAACTGGTGGCTATGGTAATAACAAAGTACCTGAAGTAACTTTGGCTGTGGGTGTGCGTGAGTATTCCTTTGGAAAATTGAAGCCACCTTTGAGTAAACAGGAGTGCCGTTGGCTAGCAGCAGAAATTAGGCATTGGTTGGGGATTGGTTAGTAGTTAGTAGTTAGTAGTTAGTGGGTAGTAGTAAGCTTTCAACCTGCATAATAGTAGCGGGCAGGATACCCGCACTACAAGAGAATAATCTAAACACATCATTAAATTAAATGTTTAAGCTAAAGCACATTTAAATTGCACAGTTATATTTTCTCAATCTCTTGTGGGGTGGGCCGGACAGCCCGCCAAAGTAATGCAAATTAGATGTGGAACAGCCGATCAGCTTATTTTTGCATCACAAACTACTAACTACTAACCACTAACAATGTTTAATGAGGAATTTGGGGATGCTAGAAGCAGGAGAGATACTTGGTAATCGCTATCAACTTCGGGAAAAATTAGGACAAGATGCTAGTCGTCAAACTTGGTTGGCACAAGATTTGGCTACACAGCCTCAAGAAAAAGTTGTTGTCAAATTGCTAATTCTCAGCCCCCAAATGCAGTGGGATGAACAAAAACTATTTGAGCGTGAGGCTCAAGTGCTAAAAAATCTCAATCATCCCCGCATCCCCAAATACCGAGATTACTTTGTTTTGGAACACCAATCTAGTTCTAAGTTTCCCTGGTTTGGGTTGGTGCAGAGTTACATTCCCGGAGTATCTCTCCAACAACTACTGAATCAGGGTCAACGCTTTTCTGAATCACAGATAGAACAAATTGCCGTTGAAGTTCTCAGTATTCTGGTGTATCTGCACGAACTTAACCCGCCTGTGCTGCATCGAGATATCAAACCCAGTAATTTGATTTGGGGTGAAGATGAACGGGTTTACTTGGTTGATTTTGGTGCAGTTCAGGATCAAGCTGTGCTGGAAGGCGCTACCTTCACTGTTGCCGGTACTTATGGCTACGTACCGATGGAACAGTTTGCTGGTCGAGCAGTTCCCGCTTCTGACTTGTATGCCTTGGGTGCAACTTTAATACACCTATTGACAGGAATCTCTCCCGCTGAACTACCCGATCAAGATGCACGCATCCAGTTTGCCGACCAAGTCAGCGTTGATCTGGGTTTTGTGAATTGGATTGGTAAACTTACAGAACCAGATGTAGCAGAACGGCTGAGTACTGCACGAGTAGCGCTCAAAGCACTGAAGAACAAAAACGCCCTCAGTCCACCCATTACCAGTCGCAAGCCTACAGGTAGTCAGATTCAAATTAAAAAGTCTGCCAGTCAGCTAGAGATTAACATTCCCAAACGTGGCGGTAAAGCTTTCAGATTGTTCTACGTGATTGGGTTAATAATTCCTTTTGTCTGGCAACTGCCAGAATTGATCAATTTCCTAACAACAGGAGGCAGTTATAAGCCGTGGTTATTTTTGTTTTTCTCTGTTGTCATGCTGTTTGCAGTACTGGAAAGAATTTTATTACCTTCCTTTGGACACACCGACCTTTACTTTGATCGCAAAAATTTTGAAGTTAGGTGGAAGTTATTTAGTTTGTGCTACAAGCGGCGCCGGGGTAAAACTGCACTGATTAACAAAATATACCAAGAGGAAGTTAAGCAGGGTTCAGCCCCCAGAGGAGTGACCATAGAAGTGGAAGGAGAAAAATTCACCTCTAGTCCTCTTTCGACAGTAGAACGCCACTGGCTGATTCAGGAGATTGGGGAATGGCTGGACTCAATTAGGTGTGGGGAGATGGGAAGAGGGGGAGATGGGGAAGGTGGGGCCCCCACTTTGTGGGGATAAGGGGCAATGGAGAGATAGGGAGATGGGGAGAGTGGGAGAGTGGAGGAACAACCACTGTACGGGCGGGTTTAGCCATGATACTTATGAGCTTCGATGACAAAATGTCTATCAAAACCCGCCCCTACTAACCACTAACCACTAACTATTGACCCAATGACCAATGACTAATGACCATTTGGCGGAAAAACTGGTTCTTTGAGAACACTGGGGATTGCTTCGAGAACTCGCGTGGTAATTTGTTCTGGTGTTTCTCCTCCGCTAACGGTGATTCGCAGATCTGCTTGAGCGTAAAGTGGTTGTCGTTGTTCGAGGAGCGATCGCAATTTTCCCTCGGGATCGATATCTTGCAACAGTGGTCGAGTAGTATCATCTACTAAACGGTTGTACAGTATTTCTACTGGTACATCTAGCCAAATTATTAAGCCGTGATGTAAGTAACTCCAGTTTTCTCGTCGCAGAACAATTCCCCCACCAGTTGCAACCACCAGCTTTGTAAAAGCACAAACTTCTCCTAATACCTGACTTTCCAATTGCCGAAACGCCGCTTCTCCTTCTTCAGCAAAGACTTGATTGATAGTTTTTCCTGCTGCTTTTTCTAGCAAATTATCAGTATCTACAAACCCATATCCCAGCTGAGGAGCCAGCAATCGCCCTAGCGTCGTTTTACCGCTACCCATCATACCAATTAAGTACAAGTTGATTCCTTGCAATCGGTTTTTCACGAGTTACTATGCTCCAGTTATCAATATAGCGGTTTCCGACCTGGTGAGGTACGTTTTCAAAACTACTAACCTTGGTAAAAAAGATTTAGGTGTACCTCAGTTGCTTAATAAACGCTATAGTAGGAAGAAGACAGGAGAGAAAAGCTCCTTATTGAGAGGGTTTCACTAGGTAGTATTTTACGTAATTTATAATTAACAATTTTAACCTAAGCGAATATCTTTTATGTAATTTTTCAGTTGCGTTTCCAAATATGTATGAGCTATTAGTGATGAGCCTGCTTGCTGTTGGCTGAGTTGAAAATTTTCCTCAATTAATCTTTCAATGATATACTCCATCAATACTGGAATTTGATAAAAGCGAGACGCTTGCCTTTCTATTAGCGATCGCCTTTGTAGTAACTCTATGGCTTCTAATATTGATCTTTTGTTTAACTAGCGTTAGTTCTTTTGTCCTTCCGTGGAATAAGCTGATATCGCTTGCTTCGCCCCAATCTCGCTTGTTAGCGGCTGATGCCATGCTAATAAAATTAGCCTTATCTTTGCTGTCTTTATTGATGTAATTTTTATTTGGCTCTATTTGAATCGAAGCTTTTTTATAACCTGCTTTTTCTAGTCAATGAGTGACACGACTCCAACTTTTGACCTTAACTGAGTATTCTGCTTGTTTACTCAGCATTTCTTCTATGTATTTATATAATCCATTGGAAAGGTAAACCCGAACTGTACTGCTACTACGACTTTTATACACTGTATTGGCAATTTCGGAAGGGCTAAAACCGCAAAGTAAACCGCGCAGAAATTTTTTTTCCAGAGGTGTCAGCGCCTTTCCCTTTGCCGATGCCAAATCTACGTATAATTTTTCTAACTCCCAATTGTTTTTTGCTTCTATAAATTCCTCTTCAATTTTGTTGGAATCAAATACTGTCATTACTGTTATTTCCTGAAAGGAAGCCAGATATTATGCTAACGAGTTTTCTATGAAGCCCTAATAAATAGAAGTTAAATTTATAACAAAATTGATAACGCTCGTTAGGTGAATTGTTTATCTTAGCTTCGGTATCTTTAGACTACTCTGAAAATAAGGCAGAAGGCAGACGGCAGACGGCAGAAGGAATAAAGATTTTCATCGGTGGTGCTGTACTAAAAGTTCATGACCCACTTAACGGAAATTTAATAAAATTTGATTCAACTTGATTGAAACTTTATCGAAGCGATATACGTCAATTCAAATTGCAAGACTCACTATTTATTGGAGCATTATATAACACTGTGTTTCTAACAGCACATTGTTAAATTAATTATTTACTTTTAATCTGCTTCAATTCCTATTAATAAAGTGAGTTTTCTGATTAAAAAATCAGTATTTGTTGAACTCAAGGTGTAAATTATGACTTGTTTTTTGCTTAGTTGAAAAAAGCTTGGTCAACTTGATGCTTCAGAAATAAGAAATACTGCATATCTGATTTAAGTAAGCCGAATAAATAAATTAAGTGTGGTCGTTTGAGGTTTCAACCATGATTCGGATTCGGGATGTTGTGCAAAAGGCTTTATCAACTGGCTATTTAACGGTGGAAGCAGAAAATCAGCTGCGACAATTACTGACAACCCATTACGACTTGGAAGATTTGAACGCGTTCATGACTCTACAGGAAGCTGCTATGACAGGTAAGGTCAAGCAGGAGTCTCGTGAGCGTTGTGGCATCAAGTAGAGACTGAACCCTGCTATGTCTCTACTTACTTACGGGAACGCTTATCTTTATCTTCATCCTCAAAATCTTCTAGAAACCCCCAATCATCCTCATCAGTTTGATTATCTTCTTGATTATCTTCTTCGATTTGATTATCAGTCGGCGGTTGATAGGGGGGGATAATTACCCGATAGTCAGCATCGTAAACTGATTCCGTTTTGCCGACTCCAGAATTTTTAGGTTCACGGTAGCTGTAGGAGTAAGACGAACCCGACTGGAAGGTAGTTTTGGGTTCTTGCTGCCGTTCATAGGTTTTTGAGTCTCCGATCGAGTCTCTCACTTGTGTATCTTGAGGAGGAGGTGTAGACTCTCGATATGCTTTTTCCTCAAAGTCCCAATCATTATTGAGGTTGTCTGTTTCCCAATCATCGACCGCACTGGATTGGGAAGAGGTTTTAGTTTCCGAACGCGGAGGACTGGTGTAGGTATATGCAGGTTCTGCCTTGGGAGGACTGGGAGGGCGATCGCCACTGCGTGGAGTTCTTCGCGGCTTGGATGCAGACGGGGTTGGCCTTTGTGGCGCTGCAAAATAACTTGACAGTTGAAACAAGCCAGAGATTAATAAAGAAGTAGCAGCACCAGCAGCAGTGCTGAACAAAATCCACATTGCCAGAGGCAATGATATAGTCTGCATACCCAAAAAAACTAACGAGAGGACAGGAGACCAGTTTTGCGCTAACAACAGCGCTAGTCCTCCCATTAATGCCACTAATAAAATTAAACGAAATATAGCCATAGGAAATAAGGACTGGGACTAGGGACTGGGGACTAAGGACTAGGAAATGGAGAATGAGGAATATGAGAAATTAGTTTTATACTAGCCCCTAGCTCCTAGCCTCTGTCTCCTACCTCTCAGCATTAAATCTCCCAGATTTATTTGTGTGGTTCCTTCTACCTCCTGCCTTCTGGAGGCAGCGCGTTCCGGGGATTCTCCCCGTTGTAGCGACTGCCGTCCTTCTGCCTTTCTTCAGAACCTTGCCAGCGTTGAATGGGAATGCAATCAATATCTAGTTGATCTAAAACACGGGCGACAACAAAATCAACCAAATCCTCTATAGTTTGGGGATTGTGATACCAAGCAGGAATGGCAGGTACAATTCTGGTTCCGGCTTCTGCAAGGGTGGTTAAGTTTCGCAGATGAATTAGGCTAAAAGGAGTTTCACGGGGAACTATCACTAACTTTCGCCCTTCCTTTAACTGCACATCTGCTGCCCTTTCTAATAAGTCAGAACTTAAACCTGCCGCCAACTTTGCTACTGTACTCATGCTACAGGGAATCACTATCATTCCCAGAGTGCGAAAGGAACCACTAGCAATATTAGCTCCCACATCACCCCAAGGATGACAGCGTAGTTTACCTGTAGTTTCCACTCCTGCTTGCTGTCGCCAAAATTGCTCTTGTTGGGCGGGTTCTACTGGCATGCGAATATTCTGCTCAGCTTGCCAAACCATGTAAGTTGATTTGGAAGCGACCAATTCAATTTCATAGTCGGCTGCAAGCAGAAATTTCAGAGCGCGAACTGCGTAAATTAGACCAGATGCACCTGATACTCCTAGGATGAGTGGTTTCGTTTTATTTGACACGCTTTTATGTGTGGGAATAGTTAGTAGATAGTAGTTAGTAGTTAGTAGTTAGTGGTTGGTTTTTACTACTAACCACTAACTACTAACCAATACCCTGTTCCATTATTCGTCCTCTGCATACGACTCTAGGTCGTCTAGCTCGATATCGTTGGGTAAATACATGTCTGATTCTTCAGGATCTGCGCCGATATCTTGACGATAGGGAATACCGTCGCTACCAACTGTGACTAAATCGATTTGCTGGCGGTAGTAATCAACACTTTTAACCTGTACGGCGACGCGATCGCCCAATCGATAAGAGGCACGATTTTTGCGTCCAAATAGTGCCTGTTGTCTAGCACGATATTCATACCAATCATCTTTGAGAGAACTGACGTGTACCAGTCCTTCCACTCGTAACGGTACGTTATTACTTCCTTTGATCTCCTTCGGTGGTACTTCAATTTCTACGAAGAAACCGTAAGATTGCACACCTGTAATTACACCACTGAAGACCTCGCCGATGCGCTGTTTCATTAAAGAAGCTCTTTGCAAACCTTCCAAATCAGCTTCGGCTTCTTGGACTTCTTTTTCTCGGTCGTTGATTTGGGTAATTACCCGAGTCAGTTCGCTTTGCAATTCTTGTTGCAATTCTGGGGGTAGGACGTTCCAGTTAATTTCACCGTGACTGGTGGAGGAACGCAGGTTAACGCGCTCTTTCACACGGGTGTTGCGGCGATCGCGCCCGTGTTCAAGTAGTGTATAAAATACCCTCTGCATGAGCAAATCTGGGTAACGCCGCAAAGGAGCAGCAAAGTGGACATACTCTGGTAATGCCAAACCAAAGTGAGGTGCTTTGTTTGTGCTGTATGCCGCTTGCTTAAGAGTATCTTGCAACAAATAAGTCAAAACTTGCTCGGATGAGGACTCTGCAAACACCCTTGTCAATTGTTGGTAGTCCAGCGGTTGGATATCCATATCTGAGTCTAATGACAGTTCGACACCTAAATTGATTGCCAATTTCAGCATCTCTTGCACATCTTCAGGATCGGGTGCGCCTTGCAGTCGCCAAATAGCCGGAATACCCAAAGCACTCAAGTGATTGGCCATGATTTGATTCGCCAGCAGTACGAACTCTGTTAGAAGCGATCGCACGGGTGAATCCTTCTCTACCACACATCCAAGAATGCCTTCATCGTAAAAGGGATTTTTGTTTGGTGGCAAATTTAACTGCAAACTTCCCCGAGAAGTGCGCTGCTGTTTGAGGAAAAGCTGCAAAGATTTTAACTGTTGCAGCATTTCCACTACTTCAGTAGATACCTTCGTAGCTTGGTTATCTAAAATTGCTTCTGCTTGCTGTGAATTTACTAAAGCATCTACTTTGATGACGCTGGGGTGAATTTCCCACTCCAGTATTTGTCCTGATTTGGGATCGAAGGTAATTAAAAAAGAGATGGTTAAGCGATCGCTTCCCGGCACTAAAGCACAGCGATCTACCACATTGTCTGGCAACATTGGCAGCACCAATTCTCCCAGATACACTGATCTACCCCGCCTGAGTGCTTCGCGATCGAGTGCTTCATCTGGTTGGACGTAGTGGGAAACATCAGGAATGTGAAAGCCTAACTGCAAGTTTCCAGCACTAGTTGTTTCGAGGGAGAAGGCATTTTCTACTGTCTTTGTATCAACAGTGTTACCAAGGATAGTGATGGTAAATTTGTCCCGTAAATCCAGTCGGTCTTTTAGGTCTGCTTTCAGTATTCTTTTTGGTAGTTTTGTGCTTGCTTCTTGGACGTTTTCTGGAAAACTACGGGAAAGATCATGCTTGCAGGTAACTAAATCAATATCAGCAGCTGCTTCTGCATCACTACCAAGGATTTGTACAACTCGTCCTAAAGGAGGATATTGGGCAAGTGGGTAGCGTAGAACTTCAACATGAGCGAGGTGATCTACGGCTTCTTGCAATTTCAAATTATTTTCTTGCAGTTTGAGTTCAAACAACAGGCGATCATCTAGAGGTACAGCACGATATCCCCCTTCTACCGGCTTAATCCGTGCCAGTAAAGTGTGATTGGAGCGCTCTAAAATTAATTTAACTTCTCCTTCTGGGGAACGGCGACGACTACCTTCTTTAAGAACTCTCACTAAAACGCGATCGCCATTCCAAGCATTACTCAAATGACTTTCGCGAATGTATATATCCTCTGCTCCCTCCACATCTTGAATTGCAAAGCAAAAGCCTTTACTAGAACAGCGGAGTTTGGCTTCAATTAGTCCTTCTTCTGTCATCCGGCGATATTTACCGCGTTCTTTCGCCAAAATGCCAATTTTTTCCAACACCTCCAAGGCTATGTGAAGTTTTTGTAAACAATCTTCATCTTCACAACCAAGTTTCTTTTCCAATAGTTTGCGAGCTACCAATTTATCATCAGTGAAATTGGCGAGAAGTGTAGCGATTGAAAATTCCATGCAGTGAACCGACCTTTGGTCAAAACATCATTGTTTTTTGTTGAATCTGGTTCTTGCTAATTACCTCACGACCCACAGACACTAGCGGTAAACGAACCTCCCAACAAGCAGGGCGCTACACGATCATCTCAGAGTACCAGTTCGTTTAAGTCCCTTTAACTAGGTCAATCTGACAAAGCAGGCCTTATACCGGATTTTACCCTACTAGGTGATTGCGCAACGAGTCTTTGAGAGGCTGTGTTTGGATCGCTCTCGATGGAACTGCCCAAACGCGCTATTCACCTTAAACCGCAGGTGTTTAATTGTCTAGTTAGAAGGTACTTGACGCAATTAGACTCTGATTTTTAACTAGGAGAAACTGCTGATAGACCTAAATGTTCTACATGTAGAATCAGTAACAATTAGGTCAGCAGTTTAACAAGCTGTGAGGACGAACCATTACTTCATTATTGTAGATTTAGTACGTACTTCCAGAAAAGATTTCTGGATGTGCTATTGGGTAAATAGTATAGCATTAGCAGTAATACTACGTAGAGTGAGTTAGTGGTAGCCAAAATTTTACTCAATAAGCCTGATGCTACAAACCGTATACGGAAACAGCAAGCAGCCCTTTAATAACTAAGGGTATAAGGATAAAGAGTATTCCACAAAACAATTTATCCAGTTGTAGTGTCGGCATCCTGCCCACACTAGAACACCAATTCAGTAATCTTCAAATTGGAATGGAAAGAGGACAAAACAATTCAAAAGTCACGCATTCAAAATTAGAATCTTTAATGCGTGAATGCGTGACTTACTCGGCAGCGGTACTAGTCTTACCGCACCAATCATTCATGAAAAGATGGATAATGCTAAAGCAATTGCTTGTGGATAGTTAAAAAAACCAACAATTGCAGTTGTCAGGTAACTCAAAAGCAATCAGTAAGTATCAAACCTGGCAAGATAAAGTAGAAGTAGCCATCACAAACGGCAACCACTATACCCCTTAAATTTCTGATTCCCTTCCTTTTTTCCTCTTCCCTCTTTCTTCAAATAGCAGACTTAATTAGATATTGGTGATAGTTATGATGTTGGCTCAGTTCCAGAGCTTGTATCCTACGGGTAGTCTTATTTCCGAATTAGTACAGATCGATCGCGGAAAGTATATTGTTCGGGCAAGCGTACAAATTGACGGCATTACCCGTGCTACTGGTATGGCAGCAGCAGAAACCATAGAAGCAGCCGAAGATCAAGCCAGAAATAGAGCGTTAATGGTGATAGGAACTAAATCACAACCTTCAGTAGCACCTTCCCCAGAACTAGTCACGCAGATGCAGCCACAGCCTTCTTTGCCAACAACAAGTAAATTTGATAGTGAATCTACCTATGCTGCTACACTGAATTCTGTTTCGCCAACAGAAATAACTCCACCTCCCACACCAACTCCTGCTTCTAGAGCAAAAACTGATACCTATAGCCAGGATTTTAGTCAAAGTTTGACTGTAACTGCAAAGCCAGAACCACAGTTAGATACCCCAGTAGAAAACGCGGGGATAATGCCTAGTAGCCAGAGCGAAAATCAACCCTTACCAGAAATTGCTTCTAGTAATGTCACGCCATTTCCACAACGTAGTTACAGTAGTCCTCCTCCAGAAGATGTAGAAATTCAACCAGCGCCAACAACAAAGAAAAAGAAGAAGGCTGAGCCTGTAGATCAGTCAGATGATATCGCCAAAATTGGTGTGGAAATGCAGCGCTTAGGCTGGACAACAGAACAAGGAAGAGACTATTTGATTAAAACCTACGGTAAGCGATCGCGCCATTTACTCGACCCCGAAGAATTACGTCAATTTCGTATATATCTTGAATCCCAGCCTACACCTGTAGATCCGTTAGCGGGGTTTTAATTAATAAGTCAATAGTCAATGGTCAATGGTTAGTAGTTAGTGGTTAGTGGTTAGTGGTTAGTAGTCGCCCTTTGGTGGTGTAATCCTAAACAATAAGTTTTCTTCGTGTCTTGGTGTCTTTGTGGTGAAAAAATAAATTTTATTTAACCACCAAGACACTAAGACACCAAGTCGAATCAGGAAAAATCAGGTAATGAAAGCATATTTTTCACCCACCT
>NZ_JACAEU010000026.1:0-66308 GCF_013388695.1 Fischerella sp. | reverse complement strand
GTTGCAGTCAAAGATAGTACTTCCCTCACCCCGCCTGTCGGCACCCCTCTCCCAATTTGGAACAGGGGAAGGGGAGAGGGCACGAATTGCTATTGCTATGTCTGAACGCAACTTGGTATAATACCATTTCACTTTAATCACGATACATATAAATCCTGTAGAGACGTTGCATGCAACGTCTCTACAACAAAATATGTTTCATGGCTAAAGGGAATTGGTATAACAATGTAAAGACGTAGATATTCGCGTCTGTACATAAAGTTCTTGCTAATTTACCAGCCTTGTTCGGCTTTCTGGAAAACGTAAGCAGCTACCTCAAGAATTTCTTGTTCACTTAACTTGTTCTTGAAAGCAGGCATCGCATTTTTACCATTCTGTATTTGATAAATTATTGCCTCAATAGAGTTTGTGTCATAATCTTTCAGATACTTTTGCAATGCTTCCTTTTTCAAGGTTTTTTCGGCAATTAGGATATTACCACCACCTATATGACAAGAAGCACAGTTAGAGTTGAAAATTTTGGCAGCTTTAGATGTTTCGGCTGCTACTGCTGGACTAATAAATGTAAAACTTAAGAGAGCGATCGCTAACAGCAAGATTAACAAAAGTATTTTCAAGGCTTTTTCCTCGCAATAAGCTTCCAGCAACAGAAGAAGCTTCTCCAGTAAATATTCTATGGCTGCTAAAAGCTTTCCAGCTTGAGTTAAATTTACCTTGGCTAACTGTCAATACTTTCCCTTGTACAAAAAAAATTTCGTATTTAAAATTAAATTTTTTTATATTTTGTCGACAAGTTAAATTTGCTGGTGACGAATCTATCCCTTTGTTTGCCATCTAGTTTACACTATATATCAACACTGGGAATAAGACTCGTCACCGCTGTTTAGCTTAGGCGTGTGTCTTCTTTATCTGTAGTGAAGCACCACTTTCAGAATACGCCAAGCTCACCTTAGCTGAATTTCCCTTTCAAGCAAGGAAAATAATTCTGTTTTAACAGTGGTGTCCTGATTACTCAACAGTGATTTTGCCAACCATGCCAGCACCACGGTGAGGCTCGCAGTAGAAGGTATATTCACCCTTAGGTGCGTCTGCTGGGAAGGTTGTTTCTTCAGTTTGACCAGGATTCATCATCATAGGCTGCTTGTGAGACAGTGATTTAGCTAAACCAGCATCTTTAGCAGGGTTGAGAGCAGCATCAAATACAACGTTATGAGGAGGAACTTTGTTATTCACCCATTTAATTGTATCTCCTGGTTTAATTGTCAACTTTGATGGCTCAAAAGCCAGCGCTCCCTTATCAGTACCCAGTTTTACAGTGTATGTCTCAGCTGCTGCGCTGGGAGTAAAAATAGCAAAGCTGCTAACCACTAAAAGAATTGTTAATACAGCTAAACCCAAGCGACGCACTGTGGCCGCAATCAGTTTCATGGCTTTCTCCTATCAACAAGTTTTATTTTCCCTTATTCATTTTAGATAAAATCAAGCCTAAATATGACAATATGTCGTAGATACAAGTTTTTTTAAAAAAGCGCGTAAAAATTAAGTCATTAGCCATTCGCTAGCATTCCGATAACATTGGACTGCTGACTACTGACTAATGACTAAGAAGGAATGACTATTCAGCTATAGTGGTTTAGTAATAAATTTTACCACCGCCCCACTTAATACCCACAACCTTTGGTTGTACCAGAATATAACCGGCGATCGCCTTTAAGTCATCATCAGTGAGATTTCTCATTTCTGTGAAAATATCAGCACTCTTGATGCTGGGATGTAACTCGGCTATTTCTTCCTCACCGTCATAAGTAGTGGGATTTTTCATGTAATCTACAAGTCCTTCGATGGAATTACGGGGTGGTGTTGCTCCCGCCAATGCTTCGGGGTCAAGTCCCACGTTTTGGTTAGTCTTGGTAATACCACCAGGATGACACTGAGAGCAAGTATTGTTAAATAAGCGTTTACCTCGTGTAAGTTCTTGAAGGCTGATTAAAACTGTGTCACCCTTATCATTTAATTGCACTGTGCGGGAAGTTGCATCCAATTCCACCGCTGTTGCACTACCAACAACAAACTGAAACGTCAGCAACACAGTAGCTACAAAAATGCCAATTAGTCTTCTAAACATCTTTCCCCTTAAAGATTTTGATGCTCAACACAGCTAAAATTGCGATCTTCAATCTCCTCCTGCCGTTAGTACTGTTTGAGCGTGTTTCAGACAAAACTTAGGAAATAATTACCTTTGCATCCTCCAACGCCAAACCGTCTTTTGGTTTTATAGGCAATTCCCAATTGATTGCATACAGACAGTTCCTTTGCTACAGGTTCACTGTAGTCTGCTGCTATCTTTGCAATTAATAGGTCTGCGAAACCCATAATGCTTGTTAACTGACAGATATAGATTGAGTCGCTGTTATACAAATATCACGTTAAGAGGGCAATTTGTCGCCCAAACTACTGGGTGGGTGATGGGGAGTAGGAGAGGGGAAGAAAAGCAATAAGTATTTTTACTAGAAAGGAGTATTTTTCTGAGATGGGGTGATGGGGAAGCAATGAGTATTTTTACTAGGGATGAGTATTTTTTTAGTTTTGTTAGTTAATACGGTAAAGACCAGAAAAATCTGAGACAAATCTGAGACCATAAATAAATGATTGGTACAGTGTTGCGATCGCACTTACAAATAAATGTTGATTCAATTTCAGATCGCATCCCTATCATGATGATTACCGCAGTGAGGGCAAGTCGTTGAAACTTCAATTAATCCCTATTAGGGATTGAAACTCTCACCTACGATACTGCGACTCAAAACCAACTGCGAGTTGAAACTTCAATTAATCCCTATTATTGAAACCTTGATTTTCTATCCTTTACCCCCTGTAAAAGTCACACCTTGAATAAAATACCGATTGAAAAAGGCGTAAATTGCCAAAGCTGGCAAGGTGAACACCATCGAAGCTGCCATGATGTAATTCCAATAACTGATATATTGACCTTTGAAGCTGTTCAGTCCTAAAGGCAGGGTAAACATTTCTGGATCAAACAAAATAACCACGGGTAGCAAGAAATTATTCCAACTACCCATGAACACAAAAACCGCCTGTGCTGCTAATGCTGGTTTCGCCAAAGGTAAGACAATACGCCAGAAAATGCCGAAGGGTGTTAAGCCATCTAGTGCAGCAGCTTCCTCTAATTCCTTGGGAAAGTTGACAAAAAACTGCCGCATCATAAAGATGAAAGTGGCATTAACCATACTAGGGACAATCATGCCTTGGTAAGAATTCAGCCAACCAAAGGCTTTCAATATCAAAAATGTCGGGATTAGCGTTATTTGTGCTGGTACTGCTAGTACTGCCAGAATCAGCAAGAACCAAAAGTGCCTACCCCGAAAGCGTAGCCTTGCGAGGGCGTAACCTGCCATTGAGTTGAACAGCAAGTTTAAAACGGTGACGCTAACGGCAATGACTACACTGTTGAACAGCCAGCGGAGAAACAGCGGTTCTTGTAGAAAGATTTGTTTGTAGTTATCTAAAGTAAAGTGTTTGGGCAAGAAATTAATTTCGCCGCTAACAATTTCGGAGAGGGGTTTAAATGAAGCGGAAAGCGCCCACAAAAAGGGGATGAGGGTAACAATCGCATATAGCGCCAGTACAGTATAAAGCAGCACTTTTAACCAGGAGATGCGAGAGATACTGTTCACACTCTTTCGCCTCCGAAGAGTCGCCGCTGAATCAGAGTGATAGCAATGATAACCACTGCTAGCAAAAAGGCGATCGCAGCCCCGTATCCCATTTGCAAGTTCCGAAACACAGCTTGATATATTAGTAAAACTACAGTCAGAGTGGCGTTGTTAGGCCCGCCAGTGCCGTTAGAGAATATATAAGACTGATCAAACAGCTGAAATGTGCCAATTATTCCCATTGCCACTACAAAGAAGGTAACGGGTTTGAGCATGGGAATTGTAACGTAGATAAATTTTTGCCAGCCATTTGCACCATCCAGTTCTGCTGCCTCGTATAGTGATTGAGGGATATCCTGTAAGGCTGCCAGGTAGATGACCATGTAAAACGGTGCTGTTGACCAGATGTTCATAATCATGATGCCTTTGAGTGCTACAGCCGGATCGCCCAACCAGTTGTAGGTGGGCAGCCTCAAAAAAGCGAGAAAATCATTGAGTAGCCCATCGGTGTTATAAATCCACATGAAAATTAGCGTCAGCACAGCGGAAGAGGTGACAGTAGGCAAAAAGTAAAGGATGCGCCACCAGTTTTTGCCGCGAATGCCAGAATTCAGAGTAACAGCGAGGAATAAGGCCAAAACAGTTTGCGTTGGCACTACAATGGCGACATATTCCGCTGTATTCTTAAGGGCGATCCAAACCCGTTCATCTGCTAAGAGGCGCGTAAAGTTACGAAAACCAATGAAATCGTAGTCAATACCGCCAAGAAGTTGGACTCTATGAACGGAAAGGAAAACCGCCCAAACAATTGGCAGGACTACAAAACTCACCAAAACCAGAATAGCGGGCGTCATGAACACATACCCAGCCAGGTCTTCTGCGATATTCCACCTGGCTTTTCGTCGACGCCTTCTTAAATCAAACACTAAGGTACACCTCCGCCTAATCACGCACCCTGTAGCTGTAGCGATGGTTGGCGCATGATTGTCTATTATACTCCCTCAGATAGATGAATGATTTTCACTCAGTAGTTAGTTGGTTTTGATCCCACTACTCCATTGCCCGGATTAATTTATTAGCTTCTGCCTGCGCCCGTTGCATTGCTTGCTTGAGGGGTTGTTGTCCTAGTAGGGCGCTGACAAATTGGTTGTCAAAGTTATTCATTATTGCTGCGGGATGCTTACCTGCTTGCCAAGGCATGGCGTATTCAACTCCTGCCAAAAATGCAGACCGCACAGGGTCTTGTTCATAACCCAATTTCTGTGCTACTGATTGGCGTGTTGGCAGGGCAAAGCCTGTTGCTGTCCACTTTTCCATACCTTCTTTGCCCGTGAGATAGGAAATCAACTCCCAAGCTTCGGCTTTGTGCTGCGACTGTTTGTTCATCACATAGGCAACAGTAAATACCATCGTGCCTTTTTTGTCATTAATAGTTGGTACTTCTGCGGTAGCAAAATCAAGCTGAGGAAAAGTTTCCTTCAGATAGGGAATTGCCCAGTTACCCTCAATTACCATTGCTACCTTGCTTTGACCGAACATTTCACTACCTGAGTTTGTCCCGACATCAGATTTTTGCGCGGAGGTGCGGTCTTTTTGATACTGGTCTACTACTAATTGCAATCCCTGCAACCCAGCCTCAGAGGCGAAGGCTGCATAACCATTTTCATCTACCAGTTGCCCACCAAAAGCTTTGATTTTGTATGCCTGACGCGCTAACTCTGGAATTACTCCATAGCCGTATTGGTCAATTCTACCGTCTTGATTTTTATCTACTGTCAATTGTTTGGAGTAGGTAAGCAGTTCATCCCAGGTAGTGGGAGGACTAGTTAAGCCAGCCGTAGCAAATGCTTGCTTGTTATAAAAAAGGGTAAGGGTAGAATAGTCTTTGGGCAGACCATAGATATGGTTGTCGTACTTAAAGCTGTTAATTAATGTCTCTTCAAAATCTGGCAAGTCAAATTCAGAGTTAATATAAGCATCTAGTGGTTCTAGAACGTTCTGACTCATCAGGAAAGGAGCCTCAAGAGCATCCAGATAGAAAACATCAGGTGCTGCTTCGCCAATCAAGCGTGTTTTAATCACATCCATGTATTGGTCGGAAATGACTTCATACTTGACTCTGATACCTGGATGCTGTGTCTCAAAGTCTTTTAGTACTTGTTTCAATAGTTTTTGCTCAGTAGGATCTGAACCCCAACCACTAAGTTTAATGACAACTGGGGTGGTTGCTGTGGAAGCGCTAGGTAGGGATAGATTTTGGCAACCGATCGCGCAGAGGGCGATCGCTACCATTAAAGTTAAGAAATTTAACAAGCTTCTTTTTATCACCGCAGGATGAAGACTCTTTCACCCAACTTATAACTTCTCTAGCTCCAGATTTATTTTGCAAAAATTAAATTTTTATTTAGAAATGCAAGGTAGAATAACAAAGAATTACAAACACTACTAATGGCAATATGTGTTTAAAAGCAACTTGATTAATGTTACTTTATACACCCAAACACATTCCAAAACTATATAGAAAACGTAACTGTTTCAGGCTGGTCAAGGGTAAGGGTTAATAGTTATTGGTTAGCGCTCAATAACCAAAAAACCTAGTTACCAATTGCCTATATGCCAGGCTCCACAAGTAATTTTACAACTGATTTTTAATTTACGCCCACCTGCTTAGTTCATGAACTCAATTCAGGTTGAATCTACTTTGCCTCTGGTTCCCGAAATTTCTGAGATAGCAGTTGCACAAACAACATTATCTCCTGCTTCTACCCCAAAACCCAGCCCTACAGTTTCAAAGGATGCTATTCGCAATAGTCTACGAGCCTCAACTTTAGATGGTGTGTTTGCAGGGGTTTTTAGCATCACCACTGGTGGTATTTTACTCAGTAATTTCCTAGTCGAATTAGATGCCAGTCCGATAGCTTTTGGGGTACTCTCCTCTATTCCGATGTTGGTAAATTTTATTCAGCCTTTGGGCGCTTACCTATCGGAACGCTCAACCAGTCGCTGCAACTATTCTCTTTTGGTTTACGGGCCTTCTCGATTAGTTTGGCTGATTCAGGTAATTGGTATTGCAGCCTTCAGTTGGGGACTGATTAATTCCCAGCAGTTAGTATTATTGACGCTCTTGATTGTGCTATTGAGCCATCTATTTGGCGGATTGGGGAGTGCATCATGGCTGAGTTGGATGGCGACATTAGTCCATCGGCGTTTGCGAGGGCGGTATTTTGGAATACGCAGTAGTGCCGCTAGCTTAACCAATTTGATTTGCGTACCTTTGGCAGGGCTAGCTGTATCTACTTGGCACGGTGGTACTCTCCAAGGTTATGGAATAGTTCTGTTTGTGGGCATGCTATTTGGACTGATGAGTTTGATATGTCAGTACTTCAAAGTAGATGTGAACCCGCAAGAGGAAAATGCTACTGCCATCAGGATTGGTTCTAAAAAAGCAGTGTCTTTAGAAACAAATAATACTATTAAGCCCACACCTAAAGCTAATGCTTGGGAGAATATTCTCAAGGACACTAATTTTTTAGTATTCCTGCTTTACTTCAGCTTATGGATGTTTGCTGTTAACCTCAGCGCCCCTTTTTTTAACCTTTATATGTTGGATAATCTTGACTTAGATGTCAGTTGGGTGACGCTCTACAGCAGCCTCCAAGCAGGGGCAAATATGTTAATGTTGATTCTCTGGGGCAGATTGGCAGATAAAATTGGTAATCGTTTTATCCTATTTTTGATTGGGATTTTAGTTGCGATCGCCCCTTTGTTTTGGTTAGGCATTGGTCATACTTCTCTAGATGTATGGGTATGGTTGCCTATGTTACATATTTTTCTGGGAGGAACTTGTGCAGCAATTGATTTGTGTGGCAACAATATGCAGTTGGAAGTTGCACCCACAAAAAATCAATCCATATATTTTGGGATGATAGCTGCATTTTCTGGGGTGAGTGGCGCTTTAGGTACAATCCTAGGTGGTTTTCTAGTACAGAATAGTTTCTATGGAGGCTTACCAGGATTGTTTGTTATCTCAAGTATGTTTCGACTGGTAGCGCTTTTGCCACTCACCTTCGTACAAGAGAGACGAGGAGAATCTTTTATACAAACATTCCAAGGACTGCGATTATTTAGTAAAAAGCTAGCTTAAAGTTAGGGAATAGGGGTTATTAGTTGTTGGTTGGTGGTTGTTGGTTGTTGGTTGGTTATTCTAAACAACCACTGTACGGGCGGGTTTTGATAGATCTTTTGTGATTGAAGCCTATAAATTTGTGATCCTTACCCGCCCCTACTAACCACTAACCACTAACCACTAACCACTAACCACTTTTTATTCAGCGACGCTAGAACTTAAAGTCATTGTCTTCTCCCACAACACCATACTATGAGTTGTTGTTGCTGTGGGAGGCTGGTGTAAGGCAATCAATTGCGCTAAAGTTTTCTTTAGCTGGGTACGAGGTACAATTTCATCGACAAACCCATGCTTCAGTAAATCTTCAGCAGTTTGGAAATCATCCGGCAGTTTTTCCCGTAAAGTTTGCTCAATCACTCGCCGACCTGCAAAACCAATGGTTGCCTTTGGTTCTGCCAAGATGATATCACCCAACATCGCAAAACTAGCAGTAACACCGCCTGTGGTGGGATTAGTGAGAATAGGAACATATAATAGTCGTGCTTCTCGGTGAAGTTCCAAGGCTGCCGAGATTTTGGCCATCTGCATCAGTGAGAGCATTCCTTCTTGCATCCTAGCTCCACCCGAGGTACAGACGATAACTACAGCATACCGTCGCTGAGTGGCTTGTTCTATCAAGCGGGTCAGTTTTTCGCCAACGACGGAACCCATACTACCACCCATAAACCGAAAGTCCATCACACCAAGGGCAACTGGCAAGCCGTTGATTTCACCTAAACCTGTTTTGACAGCATCTACCAAGCCAAGTTTTTCTTGGGTTTCTCGCAGGCGATCGCTATAGGCTTTGCGATCGCGAAATCCTAAGGGATCGCTGGGACGCAAATGCTCATCTATTGGTCTCCAGGTACCGGGATCTATCAGTTGGCGAATGCGCTCATCACTATCTACCCGATTATGATGTCCGCATTCAGTGCATACCATCTGATTAGCCCTAAGGTCTTTAGTATAAGTTAAGACTCCACATTTAGGACACTTATTCCACAGCCCATCTGCTATTTCGCGTTCTTGACGTTCAAGGCTAATAGATCCAGATTTTCGTCGATTTGCAAACCAGTCAAATAAAGATTTTAAACCACGTGATTCTTCGTTGTTCGCCATTTGTTTCTTATGCCAGTGGGTAGTATGTCAAAAGCAGGTTAATCCGCTTCGCGAAGTCAATAGTCCAAAGTCAAGAGTCAAAAGTAATGAGTTTGGACTCTGGACTCTTGACTTTTGACTCAATTGCCAAATTTAGTCTTTTAAACAATTCAGACCTTTTGCATGCATCTTTGGTTGCCAGCTTATCGAAAATAAGTAAACCAATTCAAGCCTCTTGTTCTTCTTGTGGGAAACTTATAAATAAAATACAATTGGTTATCTGACACGATTGGGTATGACCTAAAACCTGTTAAAGTTTTAACAATTGAGGGTATTGTAGCTTTGTGTTAATCCCGAACGGAGATTACAAAGAATTAACAGGGGTGCCAGCCCCAAAATAGAATAGGACTTCGCCCCCAACTCAATAATTCTTTTTTGTATCTTATGAACAGCTAGTAACTGCTGCATTAGTTCTGCTTGCCAACGGGTACTAGTCGTGAAGAGAGTAATTCAGGTCACAGGATAATATTAACAGAAGTTAAGTCGCACAAGGGGTAATGAAGTTTACGGTTGCGAGGTAATCGTTGGTGGTTGGTAGTTAGTGGTTAGTGGTTAGTAGTTAGTAGTTAGTGGTTCTCCAACAACCAACAAACAACAAACAACAACCAACAACCAACAACCCATAATAAATTCCTTAAGTCGCATTAAGAAATAATCGCAGATAGCTAGACAAGATGATCTCGCCACTAAACAAGGTGATTATCGATCCAAGGGCAAGAAAAGGCCCAAAAGGCATCTTTTGACCCCATTTTTGAGGCAGTACCGTAGGAAGATTTCCTTCGTTGTAGACATCCACTCTCAGAGAAGCCGTGCTACGCGTCGCGTCTATCCGACGGCTTCCCCCAAGATGGTGACTGCCGTACTGCGATCGCCAAATTGTAACGCCACCTACTAAAGCTCCCACCAAGCAAGCAACAAAAGCAGCTAAAAGCAAATACTTCCAACCCAGCCATGCTCCCATCATGGCTGCTAACTTGGCGTCACCTCCACCCATTGCTGTTTTACCAAATACTATTGAACCAACTGTAGCGATCGCATCAAACAGCCACAAACCCAACACTGCTCCTACTATCGCCATCATCAAGTGATTTGCTAATGTTGACCAGCTACTACCCTCTGGCAAAAAACCAACCATAACTTGAAATGCTATGCCCAATACCAACCCTGACTGAGTCAGTGGGTTAGGTAAAGTCATCGTATCTAAATCAATGAGTGACAGCGCTAGTAACCAACTACAAAATACCCAATATCCTACCGTCAAAATTGATACATCAAATACCCAAAAAACAAATAAAAACAACACTCCCGTTACCACTTCCACCATTGGGTAACGCAGAGAAATTTTGCCTTGGCAATAACGACAACGACCTCTTAGCCACAGCCAGCCAAAGACAGGGACATTATCGTAGGGTTTGAGTTGATTTGAGCAGTGAGGACAGTGAGAAGGGGGAAAAATAATCGACAACCCAGCCGGTAGCCGATAAACCACAACATTAATAAAACTACCAACAGATGCACCCAAAGCGAATATGATTAAATTCGCCAGAATGACAATCAACATATCCATATTGTCATTTGTCCTGTGTCCTACCCTACGGTCAGCCGCCCGGAGGGCGTCTATGTCTTTTGTCATTTGTCCTTTGTCAAAAGCTAATGACTAATGACCAATGACTAATGACTAATACATGTACGATTCAATTTGATTTAAAGGCACAAAACATTCTTGGGGTAAAAGGACTGGTTGATTAGTAAAAATTACCTTACCCCGGTGATTAACGCGGTTAATTGCCACACCAGATGGTTGACCAGCCATTTCGGGATGTACCTCACAG
Source organism: Fischerella sp. (assembly GCF_013388695.1). Taxonomy (NCBI): domain Bacteria; kingdom Bacillati; phylum Cyanobacteriota; class Cyanophyceae; order Nostocales; family Hapalosiphonaceae; genus Fischerella; species Fischerella sp. The sequence goes on along the minus strand of NZ_JACAEU010000026.1, from coordinate 55,479 downwards.
TACGTATAGTAAATTTGCCCAGCGGCTCTGACGACGGCAGGATCGATCAAAGGCGGCTGGTTTTTAGGGTTGGTAGGGCTGGTAGGGCTAGTATGGCTGGTAAAGTTTGCTTGTTCTTGTCGTAAAGCGTACACTACTGACTGAGTTTGGTTGCTAGGTTTGTCTTAATAGTTTATACGAAAGTTTCAGCAATGGTTGCCAAAATTTCGGTTGCTACTGTTGAAGATTATTCTTCAAGCATTTTAATCAGAGTCTCACCCATAGCGCGGCAACCTAGAAGTTGCATACCCGGAGACATTATATCTCCAGTCCGAGCGCCGCTTTGTAGAACTTGCAATACTCCTTTTTCAATAAAATCCGCTGCTGCGCCTTGGTTTAAACCGTAACGGAGCATCATTGCCGCACTTAAAACTTGGGCGAGGGGATTGGCTTTATCAAGTCCTGCAATATCAGGGGCGGAACCGTGGACGGGTTCAAACACTCCTGGACGGGAAGCACCCAAACTGGCAGAAGGCAACATTCCTATACTGCCAGTGAGCATAGCAGCAGCATCAGAAAGAATATCACCAAACAAATTACCCGTGACAATCGTATCGAACTGTTTGGGAGCGCGTAACAGCTGCATGGCAGCATTATCCACATACATATGAGTTAGTTCGACATCCGGATATTCTGCTGCCAATTTCGTCATGCGATCGCGCCACAACTGCGATACTTCCAAAACATTGGCTTTATCGATCGAACACAGCTTGCCTTGACGTTTCCGTGCTGTTTCAAACGCTACCCTACCAATGCGCTCAATTTCCGATTCGGTGTACGCCATTGTATTCACACCGCGCTTTTCCCCAGTTTCCGTTTCAAAAATTCCCTTGGGTTTGCCAAAGTAAATTCCACCGGTGAGTTCGCGCACCACCATAATATCAACGCCTTCTACAACCTCTCGTTTCAAAGTAGAAGCGTCTATTAATTGAGGCAATATTTTTGCCGGACGCAAATTGGCAAATAATTCCAAACCCGCACGCAGTCTGAGTAAACCAGCTTCTGGACGTAAATGTGATGGTAGGGAATCCCATTTGTAACCGCCAATCGCTGCTAATAATACAGCATCGCTGTTGCGACATATATCTAAAGTTGCTGCTGGTAGAGGTTCGCCAGTTGCGTCAATTGCCGCACCTCCTACCAGCACTTCTTGGAATTCAAACTGAATATCAAATTTTTTCCCTACGACCTTCAGCACATCTACCGCCACAGCCATAATTTCGGGTCCAATGCCATCGCCAGGAAGTAGGGTAATGCGGTATTGCTGTGCCATAGTTCGTTTTGACTGGGTGAGTGTTTAACCGTGCAGAAAATTTTCAGCTTCAATATAATACCGAGCAAGTGTACCTATGGAGTTTTTAATTTATTTATTCACCTTTGTTAAGAGATATATAGTAGAAGCGCCCAGAGTATTTGCAAACCCAAACCGTCAAGAGTCAAGAGAACGTCGACTTATGAGTAGGTCAGAAATTATAACGCACCCTCCATCAGTAAGACTTTTGACATAAAAACAGTATTGTAAAATAGAAAAAGTAGGATTCGAGGGACCAGTTCACTGGTCAAAAGTGCTTATCGAGACTATTTTCGGTAATCTTCAGGGTTTAAAGTCCAGCCAGCTAAAGCAACTACAGCGGCTGTATCACCAGCGCATTCCGGGCGATCGCATCACTACGCCCGAGTTTGCCCAGCGTTTGGCAGCTATTAGCACTGAAATCAATCAGCCTGTATGTGCCTACCTCAACCGTCGCGGACAAGTAATCCGCGTAGGCGTAGGCACTCCGCGTCAAACGCAAATTCCACCGTTGGAATTACCCCGTTACGGTGCAGAACGACTTAGCGGTATCCGTTGTCTTGCCACCAGCTTGAAGCCAGAACCCCCCAATGAAGGGGCTTTGACGGCTATGGCACTACAACGTCTTGATGCTCTAGTGGTGCTTAATATTACTGGGTCAGGCTTTCAAAAGCGGGGTGGTGGAGCTACAGGGTACGTCAAAGAAGCTTATTTGGCGCACCTCACATCGCAAGAGTCCCGCGCCCTAATTACTAGTCCTTCTTCGTTCAAAGCACAGGGAAGTAATTTCCAATCTCCAAGTTGGAGTGTATCACCACCCATAAGCTTGGATGTGTTGACAAAGCAAGACTTGATTGAACTGGTCGAAGGACTGGAAGAGGAGTTCCGGCGGGAATTTGTCGCCCAAGAAGTAGATACTGACCACGATCGCGTGGTAATTGTTGGGATAATGACCGACGATCTGTCATCTCAACAATTCCAAGACACTGTAGCAGAATTGGCACGGTTAGTAGATACAGCTGGCGGCGAGGTATTGCAGACACTTTGGCAAAAGCGATCGCGCATTCATCCCCAAACGGTAGTTGGGGAAGGTAAGGTGCAAGAAATCGCTCTCACAGCCCAAACCCTAGGAGCAAATCTCATCGTCTTTGACCGTGACCTTTCACCATCTCAAGTCCGCAACTTAGAGACTCAAATTGGTATCCGGGTTGTCGATCGCACCGAAGTAATTTTGGATATCTTTGCTCAACGCGCTCAGTCTCGTGCTGGTAAGTTACAAGTAGAACTGGCACAGTTAGAGTATATGCTGCCGCGACTAACTGGTAGAGGACAAGCAATGTCTCGACTTGGTGGCGGTATCGGTACTCGTGGTCCTGGTGAAACCAAATTGGAAACGGAACGACGTGCCATTCAGCGCCGTATTGCTAGATTGCAACAAGAAGTAAATCAGCTACAGGCGCATCGAGAACGCTTGCGACAGCGGCGACAACATCGGGAAATCCCCTCCATAGCTTTAGTTGGTTATACCAATGCAGGCAAGTCTACCTTATTAAATGCCCTAACTAATGCCGAGGTTTACACAGCCGACCAACTATTTGCTACCCTCGACCCCACTACGCGACGCTTGGTTGTTCCCCATGCTATAACTGGTGAATCTCAAGAGATTCTACTTACAGATACAGTAGGGTTTATCCACGAACTACCAGCATCTTTAATGGACGCCTTCCGCGCCACTTTAGAAGAAGTCACAGAAGCCGATGCTTTACTGCATTTAGTTGATTTGTCTCACCCAGCTTGGTTAAGTCACATTCGTTCAGTGAGAGAAATTTTGGCACAAATGCCAGTGACTCCCGGCCCGGCGCTGGTTGCTTTTAACAAAATTGACCAAGTGGATAGTGAAACTTTGACTCAAGCGCAGGAGGAGTTTCCCCTAGCGGTGTTTATTTCTGCAAGCAAGCGCTTGGGATTAGAAACTCTACGCCAGCGTCTTGGTCAGTTGGTTCATTACGTCAATTCTTCTCAGTAAAAATTTAGGTTTCCACACAAATAAAAATTCAAACTCTCTGAGAATCAAAATTCAGGATCAATATTAAATCCAGTTTAAATAGCCTCCTTCTTTAAAGTCCGCTGTAGCGGACTTTTTTGTTTTGTCCTTACTTATATTTTTCAGTATAAATACGGCTTATTTAAATGAAATTTATATTTATTACTGATAAATATAAAATTTACGTTGTTTATTAGGTCATAAATATCGTGTAAATATGGAATTACAAGCATTAATTTAGATATAAAAATTTAACTTTAATATTATCTTTTCTGTGAAAACACTAATTTTTAAAATTCAAGTCAAAGCCAGAACAAATATAAAGATATCAAGAAAAAACGGTAACAACTGAAGCCAAATATCAAAGTAATAAAGATAATAGTAAGCACTATAAAACAACAGGGTGCAAATATACCTGTGGAAGATTTGGTGAATAAGATAGAAAGGAAAAGTAATAAGATGTCTAAGCGTTTTTCAAAATTAGCTTTTGGAGTATCCACCGCATCTTTAGTGGGACTCTGTGTTACTAGTTTTGCTCCCGCAGCTTTAGCAAAAGCCCCAGGTAGTGGCAAACCTGATACCAAGCAACCTGACACCACTCAAACAACTAGCAATACCGGCAGCACTACTTCTAGCAGCAGCAGTTACACTGGCGGTTCAACGCAGTTAAGCTGTAATCTTACTGATGTCTTAATTGGAAATACTACTGCTACAGCTTGTAAGGGCCCCTTTGATGGTAATGACACAGGAGCAGGAAATCCTTTACTTACTGAGTTGAATAAAGGTCTGTTTGATATTGGTTCTAACGTTACTTGGTCATTAGCTGGAAAATCGGACTCGGACGAGAACAATATTTTTGGTTTTGAAGCACAAAACGACTTAAGCACTGGTACATGGAGTTTAGATAAGGCGCTGAGCAGTAATACTAGTAATGGTCTTAGTACCTTTGTGGTTAGCCTCAAGACTAGTACCAAATATAGTGCCTACCTCTTCAAAGACATTGATTTTTCTCAAACAAGTTTACAAGGAATTTTCAATACCATCGGTGTTGCTTTAAATGGAAGTGGTACACAAGGTAAAGCGTTATCTCACGCCTCATTATTCGTAGCCACTTACGCAAAGCCCAGCACTATCCAAAAAGCTAGAGTCCCAGAACCGAGTGCTTCCATAGGTCTTGGTCTAGTTGTAGGTGGGATGGTCATTGCCCGTCGTCGCAAGTCTAACTAGAACACCGATTCAGTAATCTTCAAATGAAGAGAAGGACAAGGAGGACAAGGAAGAATTTCTCCCTTGTCTCACACATATTGAATTCTACTAACTGAACCGTATTGGCTTAGAAGCACTTAGTACAACATTGCACAAATTCGTAACGAATTAAATGTGGAAAGACTCTGCGCCCCTCTGCGGTTACTCTGCGTCCCTCTGCGTTTAAAAAAGCTACGATTTTACGCAAAGCAGTACTTAGCACTTCTAAGCTAGTTTTTTAACGCTAGACTTTTCATAAATCTCCAAACCACAGGGGAATAAAGTTTGAGATGAAAAGTATTGCTGCACGATAGTTCACTACGCATCACTATGATTTTTCCTCTAAACCTGAACCGAAAAAGACCATAAGCTGTTCGACATTTAACTTGCATTATCTTGGCGGGCAAGATGCCCACCCCACAAGAATTTGAAAAAATTTAAATATGCAAATTAAATGTACTTTAGCTTACCAAAGCAAACTTAACACTAATATGACTCGGTAAATACTGAAAAACTTTTGTTTTGATTTTAAGTTTTATCAGTATCATTTCTGAGGTTATTAGTATTTAAAATCGCATATTATCGGTTTGTTACGCAACTGGATGCAATTCTATATAACTATTATGGGCTAAGCGTTTGGTTGAGTCAGCTATTAAATTTTAATGGCACGCTCACCAGCAAATGCCCTTATATAATCTTATTTAAGAGTATATTTTTTTACTAAAATCAAGATTTTCAGTTTTATTCACATCTTGTACCATTTGCAACTCTCTGGAGGCAGAGCCGGAGGCTCTCGCAATCGTAGGGCAAAGCCCTTCCCGCAGGTATGGTGCAAGACTCCCATACATCGGGGCGCACAGCAAAGGATGAAAATCTCTCTCCCCTGTTAAGCGTTCGCTATTTTCAAGCTAGACCCCCACGGGCAATAACCCACAACGGGGGAATGAAAATCTCTTACCCAATCCCCAATCCTCGATCCCCAATCACTATTTTCAAGCTAGATATCAGAATAGATACTTTGCTTGTATTAGTCTACTTAGCGCCTACTTGGAACTAGCAAAGATGGGATGAAGTACCCACAGCCAACAACAACATTCTAAAATTAAGAATTATTACATCAAGTAGAGGACGTTATGACTGCGAAAGTAGAAATTTACACTTGGATGACTTGCCCTTTTTGCATCCGTGCCAAAAACTTATTGAAGAAAAAGGGGGTTGAATTCGTTGAATACAGTATCGATGGAGATGAAGCAGCACGGGATAAAATGTCTCAAAGAGCAAATGGACGGCGCTCTTTACCGCAAATTTTCATCAACGATGTTCATGTTGGTGGTTGTGATGATGTACACGCTTTAGAGGCCCAAGGCAAGCTGGATAATTTACTAGCTTCTAGTAATAGCGTGTAGATCCAAAAGGGTTGCGATGGCGCTTTTTGTTCGGAGGCGATCGCAAATAAGCCAAATCATCAGGGGATAATCTAAATTAAATGACCTTGAAATTTGCTGGCAATTGAGGCAGAAAGCGTGAAACTGGCTTTTATTATCGATCCCATCCAAACCCTCGACCCATGTCATGATACTAGCGTTGCTCTGATGGAAGCAGCGCACATCATGGGACATGAAGTTTGGGTGACTCAAGCAAGTTTGTTAAGTGTAGTAGAAGGCAAAGCTTGGGCAATCTTAGAACGGGTGCAACTTGTACCGATAGAACTGGTGGATGGACGCTGGGTAGCGGCAAATCCTTGGTACAAGTCGAGTGAATGCAATTTCATGTGTTTGGAAACAATGGACGCCGTATTTATGCGGACAGATCCACCAGTGACAGTTTCCTACCTCTATGCCACGTACATTCTCGACTACATTGACCAAAACAAAACCCTGGTGATTAACAGCCCTAGTGGTATTCGAGCGGCAAACGAAAAAATGTATGCGCTTCAGTTTACCAAGGTAATTCCAGAAACTATTGTCTCCGCTGACAAACAGGTGATCAAACAGTTTGTAGAAACAAAAGAGACAGCAGTTCTCAAACCACTGGGTAATAAAGCTGGCGAAGGGATTTTAATTTTACAACCGAGCGATCGCAACCTTAACTCTATGATCGAACTCAGTACCCTCCAAGGTCGGGTACCTGTTATGGTACAAAGTTTTATACCAGATGCTAAAGAGGGAGACAAACGGATTATTCTACTTAATGGCGAACCAATAGGAGCTGTTAATCGCCTGTCTGCAAAGGGCGAATTTCGCAATAATATGGCAGCGGGCGGTACAGTTGCTAAAACCGAGATAACCCCTAAAGAGCATGAAATATGCTCTCAAATAGCTGCAACGCTACGTATAGATGGCTTAATTTTTGTTGGTATCGACGTTATCGGGGGCTATTTGACCGAGGTTAATGTCACTAGCCCCACTGGAATACGTGAAATAGATCGGCTTGACGGTACTCGCCTTGGTCATCAAGTGATTCAATGGGTCGAGCAGGCAAAAAATTATAAATTATCGACTATAAACTTATGAAATTTCCTAGCATTCATAATTTGATCCCTAGTTTTTTAACCTCAGCCTTGCTTGTTTACAGCTTGCCACAACAAGACCCACCGTCATAACCACCAGCTACCGGACAACCGTAGATCTAATTGTTACTGCATTCAAGTTTTAGACAACTCATGACTTTAAATCCAAAATTCACTTGTATTGTCTTGATATTAGCTTCACTCAATAGTGACAGCAGTATTTAGAGATTTAGGCTACGCCCGTATAATTTCCGGCACTTAGCAAATCTACGTAATTGCAGACAAATTGGAAGCTAAAGCACTAATAGATGATGTAATTCAGCTTGGTCAGTTGGAATAATGACTATGTACTGAAAGACTACAAAGGCGAAACAATTGTCCATATTACTACAGGCAGAAACAGACACTAGGACAAAGAAATCGACAGCGAAAAACTGCCTCTGTTTTTTGTACCAAACACGTTGGTGGATATCCGAACGAGCAGAATTTGTCCTAATTCATTTGATTTGTAGGTTGCGTGGACGAGTTTTATTAATAACTGGCTATATCGGGGATGGCAACTGAATTGCTTACCCCAAACCCCAGTGAAACAATGGAATTAGAAATGAGCAGCCAGAAAGCTGATAGTACCAAACGCCTGTAGGGGAGATTTTCCACAAGCTAATAACTTAATTGCGTGGTGGCGTCCGCCGATTTCGCAGAAAATCAGGAATATCTAAGATCGGTCCTTTTTCTTTAGGTTCCGGATTTTGTGTAGGGGGATTAGCCGCAGGAGGTTGGGGCATTTGTCGTCTTTGTGGTGAGGGTGATACTACCCGGCCTTGGGTGACGCCTGGCTGTTGCGCGGCTGGCATTTCACCAGTAAATCCAGTAGCAATGACAGTAAGCCTCACTTCTCCCTGGAGTCTGTCATCAATTACTGCCCCAAAAATAATATTGGCGTTGGGGTCAACCACTTCATAGATTGTTTCTGCTGCGGCATTCACTTCGTGCAAAGTGAGATCGCTACCACCAGTGATGTTAAAGACAACTCCTCTAGCTCCTTCAATCGAACATTCGAGTAAAGGCGAAGAAATCGCAGCGATCGCCGCTTCTCTGGCTCTGGATTTTCCAGAACCAATACCGATCCCCATTAGTGCCGATCCTGCATCTGCCATTACTGCTCGCACATCGGCAAAGTCAACGTTGATCAAGCCAGGAATAGTGATGATATCAGAAATGCCTTGTACCCCTTGCCGCAGCACATCATCTGCATAGCGAAAAGCTTCTTGCATCGGTGTTTGCTCTGGGATCACTTCCAGCAGCTTGTTGTTAGGGATAATAATCAAAGTATCCACCCTACTTTTCAGCCCTTCGATGCCCTGCTCTGCTTGACTGATGCGACGGCGTCCTTCAAAGACAAATGGACGCGTAACTACACCAACAGTGAGAGCGCCCATTTCTTTGGCTACTTCCGCCACAATCGGGGCTGCACCCGTACCAGTTCCACCCCCCATACCAGCAGTGATAAACACTAAGTCGGCACCCTCTAAAGCCGTAGCAATCTCGTCCCGTGATTCCTCAGCAGCTTTTTGACCAATGGCAGGATTGCCACCAGCTCCTAACCCTCGTGTCAGCTTCTGCCCTATTTGTAGGCGGGAGGGAGCAGCAGCTAGAGTGAGGGCTTGGGCATCGGTGTTAATTGACCAAAACTCCACCCCACTTACATCTGATGCAATCATGCGGTTAACAGCATTACTGCCGCCACCCCCCACACCAATCACCTTAATGTTGGCAACTCGACCGGGAACAATGTCGCCTATTCGGGTGTCTTCGCGCTCGATTTTCTTGCTGTCATTGTTCTGCCCGAAGCTCAGCCCTGAATTATTAAATGGGTTGGTGGAGTTAACAGCTAGTGAAAAAGCAGATTGTCCTGGAGACTGGGAGTTTCTATAGGTAAGCCCTTGGTTATTATCAAGTGTCATTGGATTCACAAAGGTAGATAAACGACTTTTTAAGGTGTTATTCACCTAAGAGTCAACTATAGTTTGACGCTGCCATAAACTGTGGCATTGTTCTTCTTGTTCTCACTACTTCCAACCTTTTCAGGATTGGAGGCAGGAAAATTTACTATGGGATAGCCATCAAGGCACCTGTTTGCACAGCTAATTCTAGAGAAGTATACCTACTATTTATCTAAAATTGACTTATATAACTTCCGCTAGACATTAATATCTTCAATATCTTCACTGCTTTTTCGCTGATTGTGCTCGGTATACCTTTGGTAATCTCAATAACCTCTTCCTTTTGCTGCTGATGATTTACTTTGGTCATTAATTTTACAACTGTAAGTGAAGTTTTTTTTCTTTACCCACTAGAATAACTAATTAAGCTTGGTATAAATTGAAAATTCATAAAGAACTTAATCACTGTTAAAAGTAATTAATTCTTGCCTTTGAATTGCCGCTACTGAGAAAATTATTGTTTCTAAATATACGCTCAACCCCGAGAATATAATTTATGTACGTAAAATACTGAGCTAATTGTATTACTTGTAAAGACGCGGCGCGTCTTGCCTGTGCTAATCATATGTTCAATAGAATTCACCATTGTAGATAATTGCAATTTAAGACACAAAATTTCTCTTGTGTTTACCTACCCTTAAACTTGAAGCAACTTAAGTTGGTACAAAGGCACACAGTCATCTTAGATTTTGTTTGCAAATCTTGAACTACTTCACTCAGCGAAACAGTAGCTTGAGATGTCTCCAACTCCTGTATTAGAAAAGGGCAAAGCAGCGTTGCTCCCAAAGTAATCTATTTATAGGGTATCAAATGCTACATTATAACTGCATGGATGAGCAGGTAATAGAACTAACCTAACTCTAGCGGGTCTGGCGTTGACTTGAGGATTAGGTAGGTAACAGGCGTTTTCCAAGTGGGACGCCTTCATCAAATTGTCTGGCATCATTGCACCCCATTGTTAGGTGTTAGGGTAATAACTACTATCTAAAGAGGGAGTTTGCAATTATACTCCCCAATTTTAATTTAGAAGTTAACGCTGATTTTTATGGAATGGATTACTGGAGAACCAAAAGTAACAAATATATTTTTCAGCATAAAACTTCTTTATTGACTAGGAGCTTTTTTCTACATCAAATACCTAAATATTTTTTCAGGGGGTTTTGGAATTAATTTCTCTGCTTTTTTGATTCATTTGTACTAAGGGATGTTCTGGATTTCTTAGATCGATGTACTCTATTTGATTGGGATTCAGTTGTGAAGGTAAATGGCGTATTTGGGCAAGTACCTGGATATGTTCGGGCAACTGAGAACTCGGTGTACCCAGATGTACTGGGCCTAGTTCTGTTTTCAAAATTAAATTCGTTGGGTCTTGCCAATCAATTTCCATCACTTTCACAGGACTTTTACTAATGGCTTGATAGAGTGGAGACCAGTAGGGACGATATAGTTCTGGTGAGCCAATCACTTTTAACTTTGGTAGCTCTACTCTGGAATTTAGCGATGTAAATTTTTCTAAAGGCATCCATACGCCATTAGCATCTAGTAGCCCTACGTTTATTGTCTTGTTGTCGTTGTCAATGTTTCTTTTCCCTCGGCGCGTTTGAGCGATCGCTACAGGTACTCTTTCTTGAACTTGGACTAATAATCCGGGAGGAAACAAACGACGACTAACACTAGCTTGTGCAATGGTAGGTTGTTGCTGCAAAGAACGGGCGATACGAGACGGTTCAACGCGCCATAAAGACTGAGGATAAGATAAGGCCAGCAATGACTTAACTTCCTTATCCGAAAGTAATTGATTGCCTGAAATCACAACATCTTTGGAATTTTTGAGAACCCAAATTGGTTGAATGCTTATCCACAACAGACCACCTGCTAAACCAGTAACAGCTAGGGTTTGCCAAATAGCCTGAATAAATTTTACCTGCCGTTTTTTCCGTAATTTATTACGGCGTCCTGCTAGAATTGTGCGGGAAATTGATACTATGCCAGCCATTCAAACCCCTTCCACACTTTCAGTCTAAATCGTTATTGCACTCCTCTCATTCACTAATTTCAGTCAAAGCTGCTGGTGAGGTAGAAACGTCATCCTTAAGAAGTCTTTTGAAGTAGTAACACTTTACAGCAGCCAAACAAAGATTGTGGTGCTTGTAACTTTTTACTATTCAAGTTTGCGGTGTTGATTTTAAATCGAATGTAGCCTTTTCGCTATGAAGTGACAGCCATCATTTCATCAAAAAGGCTACAACATGATATTGACACATTAACCGCAATATGCAGTGCTTTGAAAATAGAATTGAGGAATAAGCGGAACTGAATTATACTCCAATTTTGCGTTTGCCAAGGAATTCTCTATTACATAAACGCTTACTATTTAGACTCCTATGAAAAGGAGTGTGATGTCTATTATAGAAATTTGTATCATGTATTACATTGATGTAGTTATTGCAGAAAATAAAATTAGACATATATACTGTTGCTGGTTGGCAAAATTTAGTCATAATAATCACTATTACATGAAATAATTGCTTAATAGACTGTTATTACTACTCTGTAGTAGCTGTTACTGTTACAACACAAATTAAAACTTTTGCATTTAGTTTATTTTGCGGTTGTACCGGAAAATTTAATTACAATAATTGCCTTTAGTTATAGCAAGAGATTGCCAAAACCTCTGAAGCAGGTGTAAAAAGGACAATACAATTAACCGATCGGGGATGATAATATCCTTACTACGCTACGGACATTTGCTTGCGGCAGTATATGCACTAAGTAGTGTTTTAGCATACCTCAAAAGAGAGGTAGGGAATATTTGTATATAAGCATACAAATCAAATTTGCATCTACATGAAAACAGCACTAAATTTGCAACGCTTTTATCAAGCCTGTAACCCCAGCAAAACGCTGGTGATGGGTGATGCATCGGATCGACAATACTACATAGACTTTTCTGATGTGCGTGGCTGCAAAATCGTGGAGGAATTGCAGCGCACCATCGTCCGTATTTCTCCTAATGACCCAACCTGCCAGCTATTTACAGGTCATATAGGCTGCGGTAAGTCTACAGAATTGCAGCGCCTCAAGGCAGAACTGGAGCAGGCAGGATTCCATGTGGTTTATTTTGAATCTAGCCAAGATTTGGATATGGCAGATATTGACGTCAGCGATATTTTGCTGAGTATAGCTCGTCAAATTAGTGCTAGTTTAGAAGCCATAAATATTAAAGAGAAATCAGGTTACTTTGCCAATCTATTTAGGGAAATTGGGGATTTTTTACAAACCCCGATAGAGTTATCAGCAGAAGCAGAGTTGTCTTTGGGTATTGCTAAAATCAGCGCCAAAACCAAAGATAGTCCTCAATTGCGGAGCCAGCTGCGACAATACTTGGAACCACGTACCAATAGTATTTTGCAAGCAATCAACGAAGAGTTGTTAGACAAAGCAGTTCAACAATTAAAGCAGCGTGGTAATAAAGGATTGGTTGCGATCGTTGATAATTTGGATCGAGTAGATATGCGTCCCTTGGCATCTGGGCGATCGCTACCAGAGTATCTTTTTATTGACAGAGGTGAGCAATTACGCCGACTCAAATGTCATGTAGTTTACACAATTCCCTTGGCATTAATTTTTTCTAATGAGTACGAGACACTCAAAAATCGCCTTGGGGGTGGCATTGCTCCTAAGGTGTTGCCAATGGTACTTGTGCGCCAACGAGATGGTAACGACTACGAACCAGGAATGTCTTTGTTGCGTCAACTAGTTCTAGCAAGAGCTTTTCCCGAGGTTTCTTGGAATATCAGACCGGGATTGATCCCAGAGTTATTCGATACTCCACAAACTTTGGATCGCTTATGTCGCATTAGTGGCGGTCACATTCGTAATTTATTGGGACTGCTGTATAGTTGCCTGCAACGGCAAGATCCGCCTTTTTCTCGGGATTGTTTAGAAGCAGTAATCAAAGACTACCGCGATGACTTGCTACTAGCAATTGATGAACATGTCTGGGAATTGCTATTGGAAGTAGTTAACCAACAGAGCATCAAAGGCGAGTCTGATTACCAGATATTGCTACGCAGTATGTTTGTCTTTGAATACCGCGATCCCACAGGGCGTTGGTTTGGCATCAGTCCGGCGTTGGCAGAAACAGAAAAAATCCTTGCTTGGCAGCAAAACAAGTTAGTTCATAATTCATAATTCATAATTCATAATTATTTCTGGTTCTGTTTGGAAATATGACAGAGTTGCAATTCATAACAGCCCAGAGTGCCAGTGAAAATCAGCGTTCTCTGCAAAGGTTGATTCGGGCGATCGCACTCTCTAAAAATCAATTTGCCCTGATTTTAGTGCGATGCAATTATGGGCATTTATGCGACCAAATGTTAGAGACTCTCCGCTCTTTAACAAAGGATATATACTTGCGAGAAATTTTTCTTTGCCCATCAGCAAAGGCTCTACACGCCACGATAGTCTCAGAACTATTTCTAGATAATCCTGCCGTTGTCACAGATTGTTTACCATCTGCTGTAATGGTTTTTGGTCTGGAAACAGTTAACGCTCTGGAAGACTTACTTATTGGTATCAACCAAGCACGAGATATCTACGCCGATAGTTTTCCTTTTCCTCTGGTATTGTGGCTCAAAGATGAAGTGGCAACGCTGCTTTCTAAATTAGCACCAGATTTTAAAAGCTGGGCTGCAACCACGATCAAATTTGAAATAGCCAAAGAAGATTTAATTGCTTTAATCAAACAGCAAACGGAATCTTTATTTGCCAAAGTTTTAGCAGCAGGTGCCGAACAGTTTTTATCCAATGCTGCCCTTGATTTAGATCCAAAATCTCAGCAACGCCGCGAAATTGAGTCAGCACGTTATGATTTGCTTCGCCTTTATAACGTCAAATTGGAACCAGAATTAGAGGCCAGTCTCGAATTTGTTTTAGGACGCGATCGCTATGCTAATGATGAAATTGAAGATGCATTAGACCATTTTCAACACAGTCTGAAACTTTGGCAGCAGGAAGAGGGCAAGGGGCAAGGGGCAAAGGGCAATGAAAATGCCCAATGCCCAATGCCCAATGACGCCAGGTGCTACAACGCTTGGTACCCCCGCAACGCACTGGCTCCCCAATGCTCCCATCTCCTCAGAAAGGCTGTAGTACTCTTCCACATGGGACTGTGTTATCGCCGCATGGCTGAATTACGTCCTGCTCTTAATAGAAGATACTGGCAAGATGCGCTTTTTTGGTTTAGGCAATGTCTGGAAGTATTGGAAGCAGCACAAAGAAAAGATTTGGTTGCTAAATTTATTTTGCCAGCTTGTGAAATACTGCAACGTTTACAAGTCTGGAAAGACTTAAAAGAATTAGCTCTCAAGTCTCTAGAACTGCATCGCATCTATGGCACAAAGGCACAAGTCGCCCAAGATTACGGCTTTTTGGCTGCTGTGGCTGCTTCTGAGTCCAACTGGATAGCAGCCCATGAATTAGCCAGTTCTGCTCTTTCTATTGCCGAAGAAGATCCAGAAGTTTCGCGACAGCAAGAAAGTTCTTATCTCCTTTTGCTAGGGCGCACGCAACGGTATATAGGTGAGTCGGAAGAAGCCGTCAATAATCTGGAATGGGCGAAGGTTGTTTGTGAACCGCAGTACGAACCATCGCTTTATTTAGAGATAGTAGATGAGTTGCGATCGCTTTATTTTGTTGAGCGTCATGACTACCTAGAAGCATTTAATCTCAAGCAAGAAAAAATTCAAATCGAGCATCAGTACGGCTTTCGTGCCTTTATTGGGGCAAGTCAACTGCAACCACAACGCTACAGAATTAATCCTGCTTTACAGTCGCAAAAAAATACAGCCTTTCCTGAAGAAATTGCTCAAGAAATCGCCGCTTCTGGAAGGCAGCAAGATATTCATCGTTTGATTGAAAGAATTACTCGTGCCGACTGCAAGCTCACAGTTATTTACGGTCCTAGTGGCGTTGGTAAAAGCTCAATTCTGAAAGCTGGATTAGTACCAGCATTGAAACAAACTATTATCGGAGAACGCAATCCTTTACCGATAGTCTTGTCTGTTTATACAGATTGGTTGACTACTTTAGGGCATAGTATAAATCACGCGATCGCTCAAACAGAAATAGCGATTAATACAGACTTTTCGACTAGCATTTTATTAGAAAATTTGCAATATTTAGTCGAACGCAATTACACGATTATTTTAATATTAGACCAGTTTGAGGAATTCTTTTTTGTTAATAAGCATCCATTAGAAAGATTAGAATTTTACAAATTTTTTAGTGAATGTTTAAATCTTGCATATGTAAAGATTATTCTCTCTTTAAGAGAAGATTATTTACATTATTTATTAGAATTAGAAAGACTAAGTAATCAGAATCATGATACTGATTATGACTTGAGTGTAATTAACAGAAATATCCTTGACAAAGATATTCGCTACTATTTGGGCAAATTTTCTAAAAAAGATGCAATCGGTGTTATTCACAGTTTGACTCAAAGTTCTCATCATGAATTAAGTCATAAGTTAATTAACCAATTAGTGCATGACTTAGCAGGAGAAAGTCAAGAAGTACATCCGATTGAATTACAAATAGTCTGTGCCCAACTGCAAACAGAAAATATTACTACAATTGAAGAATATAAGCGTTGTGGCGGTTCAAAAAAACTGGTCAAGCGCTGGCTAGAAGAAGTTATCAAAGATTGTGGTCGGGAAAACGAACAGATAAGTTGGAAACTACTGTTTGAATTAACTGATGAAAAAGGTACGCGACCGCTAAAAGCGAAAGATGATTTAGTAGTGGCGTTAGCAAAAGAGGGAGATGGGGAGATAGGGAGATGGGGAGTTGGGGAGAGAAATTTACCTCATCATCCCATCAACAATTTGGAAATGATTTTAGATATATTGGTGGGCAGTGGATTAGTACTGCGAGTACGTGAAGAATCTGGCGATCGCTATCAGTTAGTTCACGATTATTTAGTAGAACCAATACGTCAAAAAAATAACTATGGTATAGTTGCCGAACTTGAAAAAGTTCGATTTGAAAAAACTAAAGCGGAAGTAGCTCAAAGGCTCAGCAAAGAGCAACTCAATTTAGTTTTACAAAAAAGACTGCGAGAAGCACGCATAGCAGGTATAGTACTGGCAATGATGTCGGCAACTATAGCAGGATTATGGTGGCAAGCCGACTTACAAAAAAGAGCAGCAGTTCGCGAAACCCTCAGGGCTGAACGCAGCGAAACTAACTTAAAAATTAGCGCCATCACTGCTGCTTCAGAAGCTTTGTTTACCTCTAATAAAGAATTTGATGCCCTGTTAGAAAGCTTGCGGGCTTGGCGGAGTCTTAAACAAGCAAAAGGAGTCCAATCGGACACTCGGATGCGGGTAGTGACAGCCTTACAACAAGCAGTTTACGGCGTCACAGAAGTTAATCGTTTAGAAGGGCATAAGGATATTGTTTGGGGCGTAGCGTTCAGTTTTGATGGTCAATTGTTGGCATCAGGTAGCCGCGATCGCACCGTGAAATTGTGGCGTTCCAACGGCGCTTTATTTCAAACCCTCAACGCCCATAGTGATGCGATCGCTGGTCTGAGTTTTAGCCCTGATGGCAAAACCCTAGCTTCTGCCAGTCTCGACAACACAGTGAAGATTTGGCATCGTAATCCAATTACAGGAAAGTTTTACTCAAAGCCTTACAAAACCCTCCAAGGGCACGCTGATTGGATTTTTAGCGTGGATTTTAGCCCAGACGGGAAGTTTTTGGCTACTGGTAGTAAAGATGCAACTGTCAGACTCTGGCGTCGGGACGGGAAATTAGTTAAAACACTACGCGGACATCAAGGTTGGGTGAACTGGGTAAACTTTAGTCCTGACGGCAAGTTTATTGCCTCAGCTAGTGATGACAAAACAGTCAAAATCTGGCGACGAGACGGGAAATTAGTCAAAACTTTGTCAGGACACCAAGAAGGAGTAACTGCTGTAGCTTTCAGTCCCGACGGTCAAATACTAGCAACAGGAGGTCGAGACAAAACAGTTAAACTTTGGCGGCGTCTGGGTAAAAGTGGTAAAGATGTCTATAAATTTCGTCTTTACAAAACCTTGGAGCAGCATACCAGTACGGTTTGGAGTTTGAGCTTCAGTCTTAATGGTCAACAGATAGCTTCCGCAGGCGATGACGATACCATACACCTGTGGAGTGTCAACGGTACTTTACTCAAAACCTTTAAAGGCCATAGCGACGCAGTTGTGAGTGTGTCTTTCAGCCCCAACCGCAAACTGCTAGCATCGGCAAGTTATGACAAAACCGTGAGACTGTGGAGTTTAGATGCTCCAAAATTGCCTGTCCTTAAAGGCCATAAGGATCGAGTTTTGAGTGTTGCTTGGAGTCGCGATGGTAAGATGTTAGCCTCTGGCAGTAACGACCATACTGTGAAACTCTGGCAACGAGAAGGCAGTAGCGGTAGAACTCGTCTTTACAAGACTTTGGCAGCACATGCAGACAAAGTGCCCAGCGTTAGTTTTAATCCCAACGGTCAGATGCTGGCTTCGGGGAGTTATGACAAAACCGTAAAACTTTGGGGACTTGACGGTCATCTCCTCAAGACCCTTCCAGGACATAGTGATAGCGTCATGAGTGTCAGTTTCAGCCCAGATGGCGAGTTGCTGGCATCAGGTAGTAAAGATCGGACAGTAAAACTTTGGAACCATGAAGGTCGCTTGCTGAAGACTTTAGTAGGGCATAGCGGTTGGGTGAATAGCGTAAATTTTAGTCCTGATGGGCAAGTTATTGCTTCTGCTAGCGATGACCAAACAGTGAAACTTTGGCAACGAAATGGTAATTTGTTAAAAACTTTCTCGCCCCATGAAAGCTGGGTTTTGGGTGTAAGTTTTAGCCCCACTGACCATTTACTCGCTTCCGCTAGCTGGGACAACACTATCAGGCTGTGGCGTTCTGATGGCACGTTGTTGAAAACTTTGTTAAAGGGTTACAGCGATAGTGTCAACTCTGTAACTTTCAGTCCCAACGGTGAAATTCTTGCCGCCGCCAGCTGGGACAGCACTGTTAAACTCTGGAGTCGCGATGGCAAATTGATTAAAACTCTGAATGGACATCACGCTCCTGTATTGAGTGTTAGCTTTAGCCCCAATGGTCAAACATTAGCATCTGCTGGTGATGACAACTCGATTATTTTATGGAATTTAGACATGAATGACTTGCTGGTGCGCGGTTGCAACTGGGTAAGTAACTATCTTCGGTACAACCGCAATGTTGATCAGCGCGATCGCGCCATTTGTAATGGTGTTACTACCCAGCGCTAAAGTTAAGAAGGTCAGAGAGGGAGATAGGGAAAAAGGGGGAAATGTAATAACAAATCTCTCACTCTCCCCCTCCCCCTACTTCCCCCACTCCTCTTCAGAAGTAGCCTCTGGTGGCAAATTTGTTAGAAACGCTTGTAGCCTCATCCTTTCTATGTAAGGCCAGCCGCCTTCTGACTCAATATCCTTCAGTAGTGAATATAGCGCCTGACGGTTATTTGGCAAACTCTCTTGAAAAGCTCCATCTCGGATCTCTCGGTGTAATTGCTCCAACTGTCGCAGTAAAGCCAAAAGAGCTATAGTATCTTCTTGACAAACTGCTACTGCATCATGTACTACCGTTGCTATGTCTTGCAGCTTACAAGATAATTTCTCTAACTCAAAAATTTTGCCGTTGTTCATGCTACCTTCTGTAAATTGAGGTCAACTCAAATTTACCGAAGATTTTTTACTTCTATACTTTACCAGCAAACCTCCTCAAGGAAAAAGTGGAAGGGCACAAAGCCTATTAGTGCTTGGCCATTAACTGCTGTGACTTCTGACTTGTTAGTAAATGTGAGAGCACTTTGATTTTGAGTTATAAAAAATCGTATGATCTGGCTGATCTCCCTATAAAAATATGGGCTGTATGTAGTGGCGGCACATACATCACACAGAACGACAAAGGCGACACTGTGAAGGTAAGCCCACTGGTCACGCTCACGGACACTTAGCAGTAACCCAAAAAAGTTGTAGTAACGGTACACACCCGCTCTCAACTGGGTAAAGCTTTCCGGAAGTCCAAGCTAGCATCCTTCTTAGAAGGAACCAGTTCACGTCGTTGCGTATCAGGGCGCACTCATCCACGCGCCCAAATTTAATCAAATGCCACCAAGGATGAAACTGCTAGTTTTGCTTGCCTTTGACAACACATCCCAATTGGATGCTTGTCCTAGGTAGCCTGTTGTTTAAACTTCAGGCTAAAAAAAGCGACTCGTTTAATTACGTTTAGCAGAGAAAAGTTGAAAACAAACACATCCGTGCGGGGTTTCTCTCCGTTTTGGAAAGTGTGTGGATGAACGGCGGCTTCCGCCAATCAAAACTTCGGTGCAGTTTTACGACTTAAGATATTAATTTTTGACATTGAGGTTGACCATGAGGTTTCGCGCTGTAATTGTTGCACTCTTAGCTTTGTGCTTAGGGTTATTAACTGCTTGTGGTGAGGGCCCAGTTGCTGGTTCAGATATACTCACCTACGACCAAATTAAAGGCACTGGCTTGGCTAACAAATGCCCCCAACTGGCAGAAACAAGTCGCGGTTCTATTCCCATTGATGCTAGCCAATCCTACGTCATCAAAGAACTTTGCTTAGAACCGACCCAATTCTTTGTGAAAGAAGAACCTGCTAATAAACGGCAAAAGGCAGAATATGTTGCTGGCAAATTATTGACTCGTAAAACCTACTCTCTCGATCAGATTCAAGGCGATCTGAAGATCAATCCAGATGGTAGCTTAACTTTTGTGGAAAAAGATGGATTTGACTTCCAAGCTTCTACCGTGCAATTGCCTGGTGGTGAACGAGTACCTTTCTTGTTCACCATCAAAGGTTTAGTTGCTCAGTCACAACCTGGCATGACTAGCATTAATACCTCAACCGATTTTGAAGGTGCTTTTAGAGTTCCTTCCTATCGTGGTGCGACTTTCCTCGATCCTAAAGGTCGTGGTGTCGCCACTGGTTATGACAATGCTGTGGCTCTCCCGGCTCAATCCGATGATGAAGAACTCACCCGCGCTAACGTCAAGCGTACTGATATTCTCAATGGCAAGATTTCTCTGTCTGTAGCCAAAGTAGATAGTGCTACTGGTGAAATTGCGGGTACTTTTGAGAGCGAACAGCCCTCTGACACTGATTTAGGTGCTGGCGAGCCTAAAGATGTCAAAATTCGTGGTATCTTCTACGCTCGGGTTGAACCAGCTCGTGCTTAAATTCTCTTGAAAAGAGAAATTTACACGATAGGGCAAAAAATCTGATCGCCCATTAGGATAAACCAGGCTTAGCCTGGTTTATTTTTGCTTTGAATATGCATGCTGATAGAATTGGAAATTTTCCAACAGTTAGAGCAAAATATTATATTGATTTCAGATTATTTTTTAAGTATTTACCCTGAAAAATACTTACTATTGATTTTATTGTATCTTCCTGAATTTCGGTTTATATCTATACACTTCGCCAGGCTTAGCATTACATAAATTAAGTACAATCTCGGTTTTGGTTTAGGTAAAAAATTTTATATGTTTTGTATGTAGTTTTCAACAACTGCAAATCATAACTAAAGTTCATTAAAAAATACTCATTTCACAAATTTGAATCGTGGCAGATATTTTCATCAAAAAATTTTGATCTGCCACAGAGGTTGCTTTTGCGTACGGACACGTATGCACTATTGCGGTTTTGTTTGAAAGCAAATGCTTGACTGTTTGTTCGACTAAAAAACACGGTGCTATGCCAACCACAGTCACCAATGAATTGAAGCATGAAATTTTGCAGTTGTTGCGAGAATATCAGCAATCTCACTCGGCAAATGTTCGCAATCAACTAGTGAAACTCAATTTTGGACTGGTGAGAAAAGAAGCTCATTACTGGATAAATCAATGCCATGAAAGCTATGAGGATTTACTCCAAGTAGGCTGTTTAGGTTTAATCCGGGCAATTGAAAGATTTGAAATTTCTAAGGGTCATGCCTTCAGTTCCTTTGCCATTCCCTACATCAGAGGTGAAATTCAACACTACCTCAGAGATAAAGGTGTTACTGTACGAATTCCTCGCCGCTACTTAGCGCTGCAACAGCAGGCAATAGGAGTTTCCCGTTCTTTACGGGAAAAATACAACCGCCAACCAACAGACTCGGAATTAGCGGCAGCACTGGAAATTTCCCCAGATGAATGGCAGGAAATTAAATTAGCATGGATCAATCGTGCTCCTTTGAGTTTAGATGTACCAGTGCAAGATGGAGAAGAAGGTTCTACTAGCTTAGGAGAGTTAGTTCCCGATCACCGCTATCGCAGTTTTCAACTGGCACAAGAAGATCAAATTCGTTTGCAACAAGCACTCTTTCAACTGGAAAAACGCACTCGTGAAGTATTAGAGTTTGTGTTTTTGCAGGATTTAACACAGAAACAAGTAGCAGAACTACTAGGTATTAGTGTTGTCACTGTTTCCCGTAGAGTTAAGAAAGGGCTGGACTTATTAAAGCAATCAATGGGCGTGTTAGAAGAATAACCGTAAAACCTAGTAAAGGGGTATGGACGTTTAAGTGGATTTTTTTAAAAATCCAAACTCCAATTTGATAATTATTTCCCCCTTATACCCTTAAACCTGATGATTTGGCAATGTTAAAAATAACCCTAAAAATGCGGAAAAGTAGGTTATAACGGTATCAGATTTCACCCTTGATCCAAAGTTCAAGTATGTTGATTTCGATACGCAAATTTACTGATGGCTTTAGAGAAAGGCTAATGGGCATAAATTCAAAAATATTAGTTGTCGTCATTTTGGCTTTGGCGATCGCTTCCTGCACTTCGGAAGGCGAACAGCAATCTGGTAATCCGACACCACCTATTAACACACCCGCAAAAACAACAAAACCAACAGCACAAACGTTTAATAACCCTGTTGTGCCTGGAAAACAAGCCTTACAAGTTGCTTCTACAACTCCTAGCTTGATTCAATCAACAAATGCGACAGAAAGAGTAAATATTGCAGCAAAGTCAAAAGGGCGGAGTGACCCATTTGCCGACATTGTCGGGCAATATCCTCTGGGAGTGTCGAATACTACTATCGGCATCAGACCTGTTCCCAAATTACCACCTCTACCAGTTACTACATCTAGAGGTACATTGATAGGAGCAGGAACGCCTCAAAGACGTAGTGCAGTCATCAGTGCCAGGTTGAATCAACCAAACAACAATATCAATAAAAGAGCGATCGCTTCAGCACGGTTATCAAAATTCAATCGTCTTCCTACTTTGACTCCGGTTCTGCCTAGAGTGTTGCCCCAGGTAGTACCCAATCAAACCCTTGCATCCGTATTACCACCACCCCCACAACCGGAGTTAGCAAAAGCAGTTTTTGTAAGTGGCGTAGTTGTGGTTGGTAATGAACCCCAAGCAATTATCAAAGTACCAAATGAGCCAACAAGCCGTTATGTACAGTCAGGACAAAGACTGGCAAACGGAGTGCTAATTAAACGTATTGAAATGAATGAAGGTTCAGAACCGATCGTAATTCTGGAACAATATGGTATTGAAGTTACCAGAATGG
Organism: Fischerella sp.; assembly: GCF_013388695.1. Lineage (NCBI taxonomy): Bacteria > Bacillati > Cyanobacteriota > Cyanophyceae > Nostocales > Hapalosiphonaceae > Fischerella > Fischerella sp. The sequence goes on along the minus strand of NZ_JACAEU010000026.1, from coordinate 32,725 downwards.
TTGGAGAAGCACCTGCCAACAGCTCGCCAGCAGCAACAACCGCTGCTATCGAAAATCCTGTTTCAGCAGCATCACCAGCCCAAAGTCCTGTTCCTGTTGGATCTTCGTAAAAATGGAGACAAAAGAAAAAATTGAATTTCCTGGTTTACCTTTAGCTGTATATCGCGAGATAGCAGCTCATTTGCAGCAAGTAGAAGGAGTGGAAGTGAGTTTAATTCCCCAGTCCTCTCCACAATTTGATTACAACCAAAGCCAAATAAGTGGCTTGTGGATTTCATTAGCTGCTAACTCTAGTTCTCTTAGTCGGCAACGGGTAGAGCAAATTTTGGCTTACTATCGCACTCGCTATAGTGTTTGACGTATAGAGAGTTATATAAAGTAGCCCTTTGGTGGTGCAATCCCAAACAATAAGTTTTCGTTGAATCAGGAAAAACAGGCAATGAAAGCAGATTTTTCACCTATCTTGAAAGGGCTGTTCTATAAAGTTACGTATTGACAAGTTGATACTAAAATTATTTGGTGGTTAAAAATTTGCAAGCAAGTAGCAGTAAATTCAGGTAAAATTTAACAGCAACTGGGTGCAACCATTGCCGATTTTGCCAGTGTTTTCACATAAACAACATTTGGGGTGATGCAATTATAATTTGCTGAAGTAAACTGGCAAGCAAGGTAAAGCAATTATTACAAGTGCGGCTCTATGGTTAGGCATCACTGACAATGGAACACTGGCAATTTCTAATCCAAAAACAGGGCGATCGCTCTTGGCAGCCCTTGGAATCGCCAAACATAGCAATATTAGAAGGTAAGTATAGAGTTGTAGCTCGCTCCAACCTTGTAAACACGGATGTGGAGGTACGGATAACTCACTCCTCAATTTTGGAATTACCACCAAAGCGGCGCATTCACAAGCGATCGCGTCGTACTAATGCAGAAGGCTTAATGGCAGTAATTCCCTTTACCTACCTCAAGCCAGGAATGTGGGAGTTGCAATGTTTTGGTGATTTGATGTCGGATCTTCTCGGGAAATCCTGGCAGTATAGTGTCCAACTCCAAGTTTTACCCCAGGAAAGAGATTGGGAGATGGGGAGAATGGGAGATAGGGAGAGTAAGCATACTATTACTGAAGCTAGCTTGGTAACAACTGCCTTAGTAGAATCCGCAATTGTGAAGCAAAATAATGGTTCTGCTACTGTTCTTGTCACTGAAAAAGAAGAAGATGCAATTATCAATCAGCCTGTTAGCCCAGTTTGGTTAACAGCAGAGACAGCTGAGCAGATTTTACAACACTTGGTAGATTTAGCTTTACCCTCTTCAGAATCCCTTCTAGAAAATGAAAAAGTAAAAGTAGAGGATACTCAGCCAGTTATCCCAGAACTACCATTGCTGCTGACTCTAGATGAAGAAAACTATATAACCCATTGGGGACAAACTCTGAGTATTAATGGGTGTGTGCAACCCAGAGAAACAACTCATTTACCAAGGCTATATACTGGAGAACTGCGAATAGAATTGCGCTCACCTCAAGGCTTGGAAATATTAACCCAGGTACAGCAAAGCTTACTAGAAAAGATACTACCGTTTTCCATAAAATACCCAATTGAGATTCCCGCTGACTGTGAGTCACAGCTAATTCTGGGTGATATCAGTTTGTATGGCACACTAACGACTGCTGGAGAAGCCATACTGTTAGCCAGCCAATCTTTTACAATCACAGCTGATATTACACAACTACTGGCAATTAGCGCTGCTGCAAATGAGAATAAACGTGAAGAATTAGACTTACAGGATAACTCTAACGAACCACCAACGCCAGAGCCATTCGTAAAGCTGGATTTAGAACTGTTCAATATCGTCAAATCCAAAAAAATAGCTCAGTCTTTGCTAGTCCATCCTACTTCTAAAAGCCTACCACCGCTACTTAGCTTTTCTCATAAATCTGCTGAGCGTTCGCCGCAACTGCCTAAGCTTCCTCAACTCAACAATCAGATTAATACTGCTGCCGTTGCTTCAGAACCTTCGACACATTTACAGCATTCGGATCAAGAAAATACTCGCATTACTGTTGAGCTAGCAACAATGGACACCACTGCTATTGTTGTTTCAGAAACTCCAACAAAGTTGCAGCGTTTGCACAAAGAGGTTTCTTTCGCCATTGTGAAGCGAAGGGCAAGAACAGGTACTACTTTTCCATTCTTGAGACGGCTAAAAGCTTCGCCTAGCGATCGCCCAGAAGTCAACGCTGAGGCGCTAAAGGCATTGGACTTGCATATACCTGAAAACTCCCAACCCACAGACTTAAAAACAGTGGCTAATGACGATGCACCTGAATTAGTAACAACAGATAAAGCACAATATTCAGATGACTCTTTTGATGACTCTGTAGCAGTAGTTGTCCCGCGTAGCTTGGAATTATCAACAGCCCAAACTTCCTATACATCCCCTTTGATCAGGAAGTGGATGCACAATCATGGATACTCTTTGCCCGAACCTATCGACGTTGAATATGAGGACTACGATACCTACGTTCCAGCTAGCGAAGGGGTATCTGAAGAACAGGAACCGCTAATTATTAGTACTGAGACTGCGAGTTCAATTGCTAATTTATCGTTAATCCCAGATTGGGAGACGGAACCAAAGGAAGACAACGAAGACAGTGAAGATAACCAAGACAACGAAGGCAAGGAGAGTTCTCCCCTTCTCTCACTCCTCCCCTCTCCCACTCCTCCTATTGCCTCTCCTTCCAATGAGTTGCTATCTGTTCAGCAGACAAAGACACTGCCAGCTTGGCTAGCAAAAGAAATTGTTGTAGATGATACTGATAGCCAAGAAGAAGCGAGTGCACACAGCAGTAACTCCTCCCAGCAAGAATCATTCTCTTCGGCGCTCGCACCAGAAATCATCGAAGCTTTGCCAACTCCACAACTGTATGTACCTGAAGGTGAACTGATCTCTGGCAAGTCTGTGAAGGTAAGGGCGCTTTTGGATGGCATACGCCCTGATATTGCCATCAAATTATGGGTTGAAGATTGTCAAACACGCCGATTATTGGACGGGCCGCGTTTGTTCACAAATCTACTGCCAAACTCTACGGGAGGATTAGAAGCGATCGCTAAAATTCACATTCCTCTTGGCTGTTTAGAAATTCGCTTAGAGGCGATCGCTGTAGATATGGAAACCCAACAGGAAAGTCACAAAGTCACTGTTGTGAGGACTGTGATTCCAGAGGATTTAGCAAATTTGCAACTAGATGAAATGCTGGGTATTTAACGAAGCAGGAAATGTTAAACAGTCGTTTACAAACAGTCTTCCAGTGTTAAAAATCTTTAGAATTTAGAAAATAAGGCAGAATTTGCAGTAAGCTCATCTTGAATTGTAGTGTGATTTAAAAGGAATATTTACTATGGATGCTTCACTTTTGGCTGCTTCATACTCTGCTTCATTTTTGTCTCCTATCCTCGTTTACACAATTGGTTGGATTCTGCCAATTGCGACATTCGCGTTTATGCTAATTTACATTGAGCGCGAAGATATTGCTTAAATTTAGTTATTTGTTGGTGGTTAGTGGTTAGTAGATAGTAGTAAAAAGCAATCAAAAAGCGACTACTAACCACTAACTACTAACTACTAACAATTAAAATTAATACCGCCTATCTCTTAAGAGATGGGCGGTTTTTTTAATTCTGATTTCTAAACTGCATGCTAGAAAATTCAGACTATTGATATTAGGCTCATGCCAATATTAGACAGAAGAACCTAAACCGGCGTAGGCTCCATAAAAGAAAATACCTACAACAGTAATCACACCTAATCCCGCGATTGTAGCAACAATCCACAGAGGAATTCTCCCACTTCCAGACACAGTTTTTTCTCCTCCCTAAACACAAAATCAACCTATGTTAATTAAACAAGAATTAATACCAGTGCTTCCAGTTTAGTTAAAGAAGTAACTGGAAAACAGAATCCCTAGAACAAAAACTAGTAGTAGTCCCAGGTACAGTGAAGTCCGGTTAAGTTCAACCGGCTGATTATTGGGATTGGGGCTTCTTTCCATTATTTTCTCCTAGCGTTGAATAAACTGCATGGCGGCGATCGCGCCCAAAAAGAACACGGTTGGCACAGCTAGGGTGTGAACTGCCAGCCATCTTACGGTAAAAATTGGATATTGTACTGGTTGGTTAACGTTATTGCTGCTAGTCATAATTTCAAACTACTTGGCAATTAATTCTTCAACTTGTTGTTTTGCTTCAAAACGGTTATTCACAATTGGCAATTCTTGCCGCGCTTGTGGGTAATACTCGTTAGGGCGAGGTGTGCCAAACACATCATATGCCAAACCTGTGCTGACAAATAACCAACCCGCAATAAACAATGCTGGGATGGTGATGCTGTGAATCACCCAATAACGAACGCTGGTGATAATATCAGAAAATGGACGTTCTCCAGTACTACCTGACATTTATATCCTTACCTCCATCGTTGTTGTTAATGAATTTATTATCCTACAAACTTAAGAAACAGTTACATCTTGCAACTTCTTTCTCAGAAATAGGAAGGATTGCTTAAACTTTTGTTACATTAACCTGCATCAGATTTGGAAGCTGCTGCAATATTTGGTTGATACTTTAGCAAATAGCCGCGATCGCCAATTACAAATCCCTGTTCTGGTGAAAAGAAAACTATTTTGTAAAAATTAGCAGGAACTTCTTCTACATCACGGTCTTTTTCCCAAGTTTTGCCACCATCAGGACTTCGCAGCAAGTTACCACTACCGCCGCTTACCCAAATTTCCTCAGGCGTGCGATACGCTAAATCAAGCAAACCCCAACTTGTAGACAGTTCAGGGTATTGGGCTTCTAGCCATTCCTCTGGTTTGGCTGGTTCGCTAAACTGTACCACGCCTCCCCGCGCTAGCATCCACAATTGCCCATTGTCGGCAAAGCCCATATTTTCCACTCGTCGGGAACTATTGCGGTTGTGGGGTACCCAAGCATTTTGACCCGGTTCCCAAGTCGAGTAAAAGTTACCTTTAGCGGAAACGGCAACATATTTGCCATCAGCAGAACGTTTCATGTTACGTACCACACCGACAGCTTCTTCTACCTGGGCTTTCCAGTTTTGACCCCCATCTGTAGTTTTATATATTGCTCCCACATCAGTAGCCATCTCAGCTGATTTTGCTCCTAGTGCCAGGATATTAACCGGATTGCCAGGAAGCTTTTCGCTTAAGGGAACCCGCAACCAAGAACGACCTTCATCAGTACTGTGCAGTAGCAGAGAAGGTTCGCCAACAATCCATCCTTCCTCTCCTGCAAAACTGATAGAGTTAAAGCGGTATTTATCGTTATCTAATTGCAGTTTTATGGGCTGCCAAGTTTCGCCACCATCTTTAGTTTCTAAAAGAGTAGCGTTGCTGCCTACGAGATAACCATGCTGAGGATTGCCAGTAAAAGCAATATCCAACAATTTTGCATCTGTACCTATAGAAATTACTTCCCAAGGGTTGTAGCTAGTCGAAGGAACTTTACTACAACCGACACACATGATGACAACAGCAAACAGGGCAATTATTCGTTGCCAAATTTTCATTCTTGAACGCATTTCTATCTATTAGTTTTTTGTAAATTTGTTTATGGTTACTTACTTTAGGGATTTCCAAGAAATAAATGATCCCGGATTGTGGGGAGGGCATCCTGCCCGCCTCTGGCCCCTGACACCCATCCCACAAGAAAATTTGGGATGTTTTTTTATTTGGAAGTCCCTTAGGTGAGGCATAGCCCCACCTAATACTTAAGAGCGCGTCTTATTGTAAGCCATAAAGACTGAGAAAGAACAAGAAAGCAAGGGCTAAACCACCAAAAATCAGAAGATTCTTCTGAGTAGGGGTCAAGCTATTGACACCGAAGCCATAACCGAGATTTTCTTGGAAGCCAGAAGCCTTACCCGCAGGACCAATATTGGTGAAAGCGTTCTTCTTTGCACTACAAACCGGACAGCGCCAAGTTAGTGGCAGTTCTGCGAAAGCCGTGCCTGGAGAAATGTCATGTTTTTCGTCCCCCTTGTTGGGTTCGTAGACGTAACCACAGGAACGACACTCATAGCGGTCTAAAACTGGATTTTCAACAGTTTGTTCGCTCATGGCTGTAGCATGGGTGAGGGTCGAAGCTTAAATATACGTTAAAAATTATGACATAATTGTTAGGTTTTTCTATCACAAGCAAAAACGAATCAAATAACCCCTGGCTATATTTTCTAAAACTCGGAAATATCAAATGGATATAATGTAAAAGAAAGTAACAGAGTTGTTTTCACCTATAGCGGTAGATATCTATTGTGTTTGTCCTCAGCGGTTACGAGTACCTTCTAGGCTTCTTAATCATCTGTAGCCTAGTGCCTGCCTTAGCTCTAGCAGCATCCAAACTCCTGCGACCTGGTGGCCGCAGCCCAGAACGGCGCACCACTTACGAATCCGGCATGGAACCCATCGGTGGAGCCTGGATTCAATTTAATATCCGCTACTACATGTTTGCGCTGGTATTTGTGGTATTTGATGTGGAGACAGTGTTTTTGTATCCTTGGGCAGTTGCTTTCCACCGTCTGGGTTTATTGGCATTCATAGAAGCGCTAATTTTTATTGCAATTCTTGTAGTTGCCCTAGTTTACGCATGGCGTAAAGGAGCTTTGGAATGGTCTTAGATGCTAATTTAACAGCGAAAGATTTGGAACAGCAGCAAAAAGAGCGCATCCTCAGCCCGATTGGTCGTCCGACAGTTACTCAAGAACTGTCGGAAAACGTGATTTTGACCACGGTTGATGACCTCTACAACTGGGCACGTCTTTCCAGTCTTTGGCCTTTATTGTTTGGTACTGCTTGCTGCTTCATCGAGTTTGCAGCAATGATTGGCTCCCGATTTGACTTTGACCGCTTTGGATTAATCCCCCGTTCCAGCCCTCGGCAAGCTGACTTAATTATTACAGCAGGTACAATCACCATGAAGATGGCACCCCAACTGGTGCGTCTTTATGAACAGATGCCTGAACCTAAGTACGTGATCGCAATGGGAGCTTGTACGATTACTGGCGGAATGTTCAGCATGGATTCCCCAACAGCGGTGCGCGGAGTCGATAAACTAATTCCAGTGGATGTGTATTTGCCCGGTTGTCCGCCACGTCCGGAAGCGATTATGGATGCGATTATTAAGTTGCGGAAGAAAATCGCTAATGATTCGATGCAAGAGCGGAGTGTAATCAAGCAAACACACCGCTACTACAGCACGACTCACAGTATGAAATCAGTGCCACAAATCCATACTGGTAAATATATGCTTTCCGATACTCGCGTTACGCCGCCGAAAGAATTGACGGAAGCGATGGGTTTACCAGTACCACCTGCTCTGTTGACAGCGAAGAAGGAGGAGGTAAACCGTGGCTGAAGAATCAAAACCAGTACCAGCAGAAGAACAGTCAATAGTACAAGCAGGTAAAACTTCCCAGTGGTTAACGGAAAATGGTTTTGCCAATGAGTCTTTACAACCTGATGTGAATGGGGTAGAGATAATTAAGGTAGAGCCGGATTTCCTACTACCAATTTGTACTGCTTTGTATGCCTACGGGTTTAATTATCTCCAGTGTCAATGCGGTATTGATTTGGGACCTGGACAGGATTTGGTCAGCATGTATCACTTGATTAAAGTCAGTGATAATGTTGATAAGCCAGAGGAAGTACGTATCAAAGTTTTCTTGCCACGAGAAAATCCCAGAGTACCTTCAGTGTACTGGATTTGGAAAACTGCTGACTGGCAAGAGCGCGAGTCTTACGATATGTTCGGGATTGTTTACGAAGGACACCCAAATTTGAAGCGGATTTTGATGCCGGAAGATTGGGTAGGTTGGCCTTTACGTAAGGATTACGTGTCGCCTGATTTCTACGAGTTGCAAGACGCTTATTAGAGTTAATGGCACCTCACCTCCATTGCCCCCCTCTCCGCAGGCAGAGAGGGGGGTGGTTTTTTGGAGGACTGCTACAACAGATAAAAAAATTACATTTGCAAGGCGATATTTTTACTCATACAATCGAGAACAGGCTTGGTTATATTTAACACAAGCCTAAATATGTTTAATTGATTAGTCGGTTAATAATTCAGGCTGAAAGAGCGATCGCCAAACCACAAATGATGGTAAACAAAATAAATGATATCGCTTGGCAGGCACGTCAGGGTAGCGTTGCTGCGATTATTCAAGTATTGAATGAAAAATTAGCAAATTCAGGCGTCAGAACCAGAGCTGTTTTTGACGGTGGTGTATTGCAGCTTCTCTGTGAAGCTTCCACGGTAGATAAACTAGAGCAATCAACTCTAGTAAAGCAAATCCAGCAAATTCTTGAGTCAATCGCACCTCGTAATATCCGTAGAGTCAATATCAATAGCCGAATTGTACGAGAACAACAATTGTTATGGTTAGAAGAAATTACCCGCGACCCTGAGAATCAATTACTATGGTCTGAGGAAATCATCTTAGAAATACCTAATTATTTTCAGGAATTAATTAAAAAATTTCGAGATCAAAAATCTGAATCAGCAAAGCTAATTTTACCCAAGTTCCAATCTTCTCGTCCTAAAGCAATTACTAACCATAAGCTCAAAAACTCAGCCTGGGGAAGATTATCACTTGCTTTGAGTTTATGCTTATTTTTGCTTTTGCTAGGCTGGCTTGTTTATGCTGTAGTGAATGGCAAACTGAAAAATATAGCCGTTTCTGGAATATCAAATTCTCAAGCCTCAACAACAGAATCTTTTATCCAAAGTGCTTCTACACAAACAGAAGACGCCTTTACACAAGCAGTACGAATTGCTAACCAAGCTTCTGCTGATGGTAAAACAGCTAAAACTTCAACTCAGTGGTTAGAAATAGCTGCTGACTGGCAAAGGGCTTCAGATTTAATGAGTCAGGTATCACCTAGCCACAGTCGTTATCAAGAAGCGCAAATCCGGACTAAGTTGTATAGAGAGTATAGTGAGACAGCGCAGGAAGAGGCGGAGAAAATAAAAAAGTCTTAAAGTTCCACCAGAAGCTTTACCAGAGGAACTAATCAATCGAGTTTAACTGAAAATTGAGGAGTCTTCGGTCATAAACCCAAACAGTAGCGAACAGCAGCTTCAACTTCAAGCATCTTGTTGTCAGAAATCTTGCCACTTAAGTCAGCAGAAAAGCGATTTTGATCTAAAGAACGAATTTGAAAACACAAGAAAACTGTTTCCATAGGTAATCCACTGTCACTTGCAGAGACTCGTACATTAGTTGGATAATCCCGCTTGATATTTGTTCCTTTTGTACCTACAACTACAATCACGACTAAAGGAAGTTGGTTTATGGCGTCTATAGATAATACCAAAACGGGTCGTGTTCCTGCCTGTTCTCGACCCTGGATTGGATTAAGATTGACAAAATAAATTTGTCCTCGCTCAATACTCACAGTTTTTCTAAACCATCCATTTCGGTAACAATAAATTCCTGGTTGATGGAGGCTATTTCTGTTTGTATATCTAAATCACTAGCCATTGCAGCTAATTGTTCGTTCATATCTTTGGCATCAATAAATTTATCTGCTGTCTGTTTCCTTTCTTGCACTTGTCTTTTGATACGCTCTAGGAGCCATTCTTGTTCTTCTAAAGACAAAGCACGGATTGAACGCTCAATTTCCAGTAAATGCGATGATATCATAACCGTATTACTTTGTTGCGTTTCACTTCAGTTCTACTTAAGCTACAGGCTAACCTTGAGCTATAAATTGGTCAATTTTGCTAATGATTGCTGCGAATGCCTCTTCTTTAGTTGCAAGCCATTCTCCTAGTATAAAATGTTGAGCATTAGCCTGACTATTAGCTTGAATAAGCTGCGGAAGATTGAAATAAAGCCCTTGTGTTGCTTGAGCGCTCCAATCCTCATCAATTGAATCTAAGGAGACCACAATAGTCCATCCCCGATAATGAGCCATGTGATTATCTTTAAAAGGCCCGGTATATCCTGATTTATTGTAGAGACACGAAAACCGCATCTCTACAAACCGAACTTAACTAAACACTCATCTCCAACATCCGCTGAATCGGACGCAATGCCGCCAGCCGTATCTCCTCAGACATGGTAATTTCCGGCGCACGATTTTTCATCGCCAAATACAGCTTTTCTAAGGTATTCAACCGCATAAACGGACACTCATTGCAATTGCAGTTATTTATTGGCGGTGCGGGAATAAAGCGCTTGTTAGGTGCTGCTTTTTGCATTTGGTGAATAATTCCCGGTTCCGTAGCAACAATAAATTCTTGAGTCGGGCTTTGTTGACAATACTTGAGTAAAGCTGCTGTAGAACCGATGAAACTAGCGTGACGCAATACCGTAGGTTCGCATTCTGGGTGAGCGATCGCCTCTGCTTCTGGATGTGCAATTTTTAACTGCACAATTTTCTTTTCGGAAAAGGTTTCATGGACGATACAGCTACCTTGCCACAGCACCATATCTCGCTCTGTCTGTTCGATCACGTACCGCCCTAAATTGCGATCTGGGGCAAAAATAATCGGCACATCTTTGGGTATCTGCTGCACAATTTTGACAGCATTGGAGCTAGTACAGATAATATCGCTCATCGCCTTAATTTCGGCTGAGCAATTTATGTAAGAAACCACTAGGTGTCCTGGATGAGCAGCTTTAAAAGCTGCAAAAGCCTCTGGAGGACAGGTGTCTGCTAAAGAACAACCAGCATTCAAATCTGGTAACAGCACCATTTTATCGGGATTGAGAATCTTTGCCGTTTCTGCCATGAAGTGAACGCCAGCAAAGACGATTACATCAGCATTGGTGTCAGCCGCTGCTTTAGAAAGTTGTAGTGAATCCCCAATAAAGTCTGCAATATCCTGAATATCTGGCTCTTGATAGTAATGGGCCAGGATAACTGCATTCAGTTCTTTTTTTAGGCTCTCAATAGCTGCAAATAAATCTAGTGGTAATGCACCCGGTTGGGTTTTATCCCGTTGAATAAGTGTAGTTGTAAACACAGTTAGGCGTAGCTTAATTTTGCAAATAATTGTCTTGTCTAAGCAATTATAGTAGTTTTTACCAAAAATGGGGGGAGGGTGATACTCCCTCTTGAAAGTTGTGCCAAAATCCTGATGAGTTGCCTATGCTGGAGACATATGGCAAGGAAAATCGCATGATCGGTCAGACAACTAATTCAAAAACCTTGAAAATCGCTGTAGTTGGAGATATTCACGACCAATGGGAAGTGGAAGATGGCAATGCACTCAAGCATCTTGGTGTTGACTTAGTGCTGTTTGTTGGGGATTTTGGCAACGAATCGGTAGAAGTGGTAAGAGCGATCGCATCCCTTGACATTCCCAAAGCAGCGGTAATGGGAAACCACGATGCGTGGTACACTGCCACAGAATGGGGACGCAAAAAGTGTCCCTACGACCGCTCCAAAGAAGACTGGGTGCAGGAACAGCTGGATTTATTAGGTGAAGCCCATGTAGGCTATGGGAAGCTGGATATTCCTGCTTTCAATTTGACTGTAGTAGGAGGCCGTCCCTTTAGCTGGGGTGGCCCGGAGTGGAGATTTGCCGACATCTGCAAAGAACGGTATGGTGTGACCGATCTTGATGAGTCAGCTGTGCGGATTTTTGCAGCAGTCAAGAGTGCTGCTTATGAGACGATTATTTTTGTTGGTCATAATGGGCCTTCGGGGTTAGGCGATCGCCCAGAAGATCCCTGTGGCAAAGATTGGCATCCTATTGGTGGTGACTTCGGCGATCCTGATTTAGCCGAGGCGATATCTCTAACTCTCATAGCTGGTAAAACTGTTCCTCTGGTGACGTTTGGTCATATGCACCACACATTACGACACACCAAAAAAGTGCTGCGAAAGCGAGTATTTAGAAGTCCAGAAGGGATAGTTTACTTGAATGCAGCAAGTGTACCGAGAATCGTGGATAGTGATGGTCAAAAATTGCGGAATTTCTCGATTGTTCTGCTAGAAGATGGTGTAGTTTCCCAAGCCTCTAGTGTCTGGATTGGCAATGACTATGATGTTGCGTCTGAGGAAATTTTGTATCAAAAATCCCGTTCAGTAGTGCAAACTGCATGAATCTGAGTTATAATTGTTTACTGGTCAGCTTTTGTAGCTGACAGCTGACGAATAAAGTTCGCCAGCTTTTTTTGGAGAGGTGGCAGAGTGGTCGAATGCGCTCGACTTGAAATCGAGTGATGTGAAAGCATCCGTGGGTTCGAATCCCACCCTCTCCGTTGAGGAATTAAAAATGAAAAATGAAAAATTAAAAATTGAGGAAATTAAGAATTGGGTGTGTGGCGTTGGTCACTATTTTTGCTAGAGACTATAATGGCACCCAAAATTCTTGTCAGTTCTTCGGCTTCGGTTTGGAGTTGGCTAATCCTTTCTTGGGGTACTATTTCGGACGCAACGAGTAATCTTAGCCAATACCGAGTTTCACGTGATTTTTTGAGCGCAATCATCATCTTACCGATAAAATCTGCTTTACTTTGTGCAGCTTGCGCCTCTTCTACATTAGCTCCGATAGATGTTCCTGACCTTAACAATTGTTGAGCAAGAGTTCGCGCTACTCCTGGTTTGTCATCGAGAAATTGACACAATTTGACTATGCGAATTGAAAAAGTAAAAGTGCGATCGCAAATATCTTTTTTCACAAGTAAAAATTGAAAGCAAAAAGAGATGTTGATGCAAGTGATGTATCAAAATTGTCTGAGATTTTTCAAACACACCCCTACATCATAAACAGAATACATCAATTAAAGAAATTTTACAGTTCTTCTACTTATATGAAGTTTACAGCAGAGTAATGATTGTTTATAAGCGCGATCGCATTTACTACCGTTTTTACTTTTGCAGCTATTCTTCTACTACTTCAACCAAGTCTTCAATCATCACGTCTAACGCACGTGCCATCTTCAGAATCGAGGTAAAATCTACCATTGCCAGCCCTGGCGATCGCGCGTAGGCTCTCACTGAACTGTAGGCTACTCCCGAATGGTCAGAGACATCCTTTAGCGTCCAACCTTTTTCATCCGCAAATTCCCTAATTCGCAGCCTAATCAGCCCCATCTCAATCTTGACAAAAGATAAAATTGTATCGTTTAATTATTACACTTTAAAAAACGATCTCCCTCCGGCGTAGGAAACTGAAGGGCGATCGCATTCACATTCAATAAAATCCCTTAAAACAAATACACCTATCTCTTGAAGGCTATTAGCCAAAGCATCTGGATGTATTCATCCTACGAGGATTTTTCTATATGTTATCATTACCTAAACCAAAAGCGCTTGTCATCCGGGAGTCAAAAATTGTCCATAAATCGCGCATCATCCATGCACTAGCGCGATTTGTTACCGAAGAAGCTGTGTGCTTGATGTTTAACATCCAGCTAGAAGATATTTATGTTGTAGAATGTTGGCGCTACATGGTTTATGTTCATGCCAAGGGTGTGAGTAAGTTTGTTAGCTATGCAGATTTTCCACCAATTGTGGGAGTCAAGCCACCCACACCAACAGAAATGCTCAAATGGCGCAAGCGCTGGCGAAAGCAGTCAATTGCTGCATATAGGAAGCAAGCTCCCAAATGGTGGGCAGAGTTTTTTGCTTATGAATTTTGGCAAGCTTTCTCAGAGCCTACGCTGCACAGTTGGGCTGAGTTGGTAGAGTTAATTAAATTTGCATTTAATGAAGAAACGTTGCAGACACTCCAAGAAGAGTTGTTGTCAGGATTGGTTAGTAGTTAGTGGATAGTGGATAGTGGATAGTAGTTAGTGGATAGTGGTTAGTGGTTAACAACCAACTACTAACTACTAACTACTAACTACTAACTGCTAACTCTGTTCTAAAAGCTTTTTCCTAGCTCGTTCTGCACGCGCTTCAGCAGAAGCCATGACTTCTTGCATATTTTCTAGGACTTCACCAGGGAAATTTTCTAGAATTCTGGTTGAAAGAGCAACTCGACTTTTTCCTTCATCTAAATCAATAATTACAGCTTTAATTGATTGACCAACTTGAAATACCTTTTCGAGATTGTCAATAAACTTCTGAGTTACTTGCTTGATATGAAGTAGGGCGCTAACGCCATCTAAATCTACAAATACACCAAAAGGTTTGATACCTGTTACTTTTCCTTCTACTAACTGACCAAGTTCCAAATTACTGAAGCTAGCAGAACGAGTTGCTAAACGCTGGGAAAGTATGAGTTTTTTGTTATTGCGATCAACTTCCAAAAAACTAACGGTTAGAGTTTGTCCTTTAAGTGATTCTAAGTTCTCACGCTCCAGCAGGTGCGATCGCGGAATAAATCCCCGCAATCCCTGAATCTCGACGGTAACGCCGCCTTTGTTCACATTCAATACCCGCACTTCCACTGTTTGGGAATTTTCCTGCATTTGCGCTAGTCGTTCCCAAATATGTTTAATTTCTAGCTGTCGCCGCGAAAGGGTTACTTGACCTTCTGCATCTTGTTCGCGGATAATCAAAAACTCTAGTTCCTCATTCAGCGGCAGCACCTCAGATAAATCTATTACTGTTCTCAAAGCAGCCTCTTCGCGCGGAAGGAAAGCAGACGCTTTGCCACCAATATCTACATAGGCTCCATCTGGATCTAACTGGAAGACTTTTCCGTGTACTACCTGTCCCTTCTGAAACTGGTAGTCATGTTGTTCCAGCGCTTTGGCAAAATCGTCGAGTGAAAAAGAAGAATTGGCTTTTTGAGAAAGTTTAGTTTCAGAATTCATGACTTGTGAAAACAAATTGCTAATTAGTCCATTGTCAATAATCCATAGTCCAAAGCTATTGACTATTGACTTTTGACTAGTTGTTATCTACATGTTGTAGTTGTTGTGCAAACAGCTGTTTTACTTGCTCCCAAGCATCGGCCGCAGCTTTAGGATTATAGCTAGCACGTTGGTCACAGAAAAATCCGTGGTCAGCTCCATCGTAGCGAAACACGCGATGAGGAATATTATATTTTTCTAACTCAGCCTCAATTTGGTCTACTTGTTCAACGGGAATGCTGGCGTCTTCCATGCCAAAGAAAGCGTAGAGGGTGCCTGGAATTTCTTTTGTGCGAGTGATAGTGGGTTCGCCGCCTCCAGGTGTAGCAGTAGTAATACGTGCACCATAAAAAGAAGCAGTAGCTTTGATATCTGGTAGAGTAGCTGCAAGATATGCTACATGACCGCCAAAGCAAAAACCTATGCAACCAAAACCATCTTTTTTCACTTCTGGCAAGGTTTTTAGATAGTCAATCGCTGTTTGAATATCGCTCAAAAGTTCCGATGCTTTGCTTTGTCCCCAAGCGTAGTTTCTCCCAATTTCTATCGCTTCTGGTGTATATCCTGTTTCAAAACCAGGAGCCAGACGTTGAAACAGTGCAGGTGCGATCGCTATATAACCTTCTTTGGCAATTCGTTCTGTGACATCGCGGATATGAGAGTTTACTCCAAAAATCTCCTGCAAAACTACAATTCCTGGGTAAGAACCTGGTTCTGTTGGCTTGGCGAGATATGCAGCTATGTCTAAATCACCTTGCGAAAGGTTAACTGTTGTGGTATAGATTGCTAGCTCTGTCATAATCGTTTTTACCAGTACTATGTAATTATTTAGATCTACCTATGCAAATGTTTCTAGGTTATCTCAAATCAAATTATTAATAACTTATGATGAATGCACCAGAAATTTTCCTCAGAGGATTTGAATGTATAAATAAAATATTTGACAAGTAGCATTTGCAACTGGTCGCAGGTTGCTACTAGTACCTTTGGAGGCTTGGTGATGATTCAGTTCCGTATTCAGCCAGACAGTGAAATTCCCGCATCTACCCAGCTGTTTAATCAAATTAGGTTTGCGATCGCATCTCGGCAATATCCACCTGGTTACAAATTGCCGAGTACACGGGCGCTGGCAATGCAGACTGGACTGCATCGAAACACTATTAGCAAAGTTTACCGCCAACTGGAGGAAGACGGGCTGGTAGAAAGTCTTGCTGGTTCAGGGATTTATGTCCGCGCCCAAGGCCATGAGGGTGGTAGTAGGCTGCAATCGCCGATTCTTAAAGAACATCCCCAAGCATACAAAATTGTCCAGCAAGCACTGGATGAGTTGCTTTCTCAAGGCTGTTCGCTCAATCAAGCACGAGAAATATTTTTGGCGGAAATTGACTGGCGCTTGCGTTGTAGTGCAAGGGTGTTAGTGACGGTTCCATCTGCTGATATCGGTGCTGGGGAACTAATGGTTTACGAATTGGAACAAACTCTGAAAATACCAGTACAGCTAGTCACGATGGAAGAATTAACTGCTGTGCTTGATAAAACTACCTCTGCTACAGTTGTCACCAGTCGATATTTTATTGGCGATGTAGAAGTAATCGCAGCGCCAAAATCGGTACGCGTCATTCCCCTTGATATCTACGACTACGCCAAAGAAGTAGACCTTCTCAAAAGCCTAGCAAAAGATAGCTGTGTTGGCATAGTTAGTCTTAGTTCTGGCATTGTACGCGCCGCAGAAGTTATCCTCCACGGTTTGCGAGGGGATGAACTACTTGTGATGACTGCACAACCAAAAGATAGTTACAAGCTTCACGCCATCGTCAAGCGGGCACAGCTAATTATCAGCGATCAGGCAAGTTTTACAGCCGTACAAACAGCAGTGCAAATGTTGCAAGAAGACATTATTCGTCCACCCAAGCTAGTTCGCTGCGAGAATTATATTGGTACCACATCGATTAACTTGTTGAAAAGAGAACTAGGTTTGGCTTAATTGTTCTTTGTTGGTTGTTGGTGGATGGTTGGAACAAACACCAAACAACAAACACCAAACAACCAACAACAAATAAATAACCAAAAATCATGACTGTTGAAATGCAACCCTCTATTGATCTAGTGGAAGCGATCAAGCAGCGCCGTGCTGCTAGAGCATTCAAACAATATGGCGGACGTTTCGGTATTGAGCAAGTTTGCTTTGGCGAAAGCTACGGCGAATCTTTCCGACTGAGTTAACTCGCTTGTACTTCTGGCGCAGGAATTTGCAAAAACTCTCGTACCCTCTGCAAGTAAGTTGGTGCGTCTTCCAACATTGGGAAATGAGCGGTATTGGGAATCACGACAAATTCAATATTGTCGTTTAATGCAGCTGCTTGGCGTCCCATATCGGCAGGAATAATCTTGTCATATTCTCCTGACACTAGTAACGAAGGTACTTTCAGTTGAGCGAATTCCTGTGGCATCAATTCAGCAGCCGCTTTGCTAACCGAAGTAAATATTGTGCCTAAAGCAGCATCGTAATCTGCAAGGAGAAAATCTTGTAAGAAAGCGCGACGTTCTTCTGCTGGTATGGGGCGATGCAGAAATCGCGCTATAAACAGCCTATCTACAAATGGTATTTTCTCTAACCACCTGGGACGGAATTTGACAACGTAGCCACCAAATTTATAAAAGGACTCAAATGCTTTTTCGTCGTACTCAAAAACGCCGCTACAGGTTAAAATAGCTTTTTCTACTCGCTCGGGGTAGCGGTTGAGAAACAAAGTACCAATGGAAGCGCCCATCGAATGAGCATGGATATAAGCGCGTTGAATTTGCATTGCATCTAGCAATGCAGCTAAGTCATGGGTGTATTCTTCTAGTTCGTAAGTTAATTCACCAACTGCCTCAGATTCTTCCTGTGGTGAATGGGACTCAATGACAGCTTCACTTGCTTTGGTAACAGCAGTTGGCTTCCCACGGGAACGCCCGAACCCCCGTAAATCATAAAGCAAGCAATCAAATTGTTCTAATAAAGCTGCGGCTGTACTTCGCCAATACCGACCTGAACCAGCCCAACCGTGGATAAAAACCATCGCTGGCTTTGCTTGAGAACCGGATGGTTTTTGTATCCACTCATAATAATGGTCAACGCCACGAACACTAATGTAAGACATCTCCAAGGGGAGGTGGTGAGAAGTAAGGAGAGTAAAGGAGAGCCAGATTTATGCTGACTCTGGCTTGGGTAGGGAAGAAGGATGCATCAGCAGTTCGGCTGTGGAACGCTTTTCCACCATTTCCCGCGTGACTGTACAGCGAGTTACGTCTTTACGAGATGGTAACTCGTACATTACATCCAGCATCAGTTCTTCGACAATGCCTCGCAATGCCCTCGCACCAGTTTTACGGCGGTAGGCTTCTTGGGCGATCGCTCGCAAAGCTTCTGGTTTAAACTCTAGCTGGACGTTGTCCATCTTCAGTAGCTTCTGATACTGCTTCACCAAGGCGCTACGCGGTTGGGTCAATATCGCCATGAGTGCTTCTTCATCCAGCGGATCTACTACCGCCACCATTGGCACGCGCCCAATAAATTCGGGAATCATACCAAATTTTACTAGGTCATCCGGTTCCAAATGGCGGAGAGTATCTGCTGCACGCTTTTCCTTCGATTGACCTTCTCCCGGTTGTACAAAGCCTATTGACTTTTTGCCAGTTCTCTGCTCTACTACTTTTTCTAGCCCAACGAAGGCACCACCACAGATGAACAGGATATTGCTGGTATCAATCTGGATGCAGTCTTGATAGGGGTGCTTGCGCCCACCCTGAGGGGGTACGTTGGCGATCGTCCCTTCTAGCATTTTCAGCAAAGCTTGCTGCACGCCTTCACCAGAAACATCCCGCGTAATCGAGGGGTTTTCACTCTTACGAGCGATTTTGTCGATTTCGTCGATGTAGATAATTCCTCGCTGCGCTTCTTCCACATCCAAGTCTGCTACTTGCAGCAGTCGCAACAAGATATTTTCTACATCTTCACCTACATAGCCAGCTTCCGTCAGGGTGGTGGCATCGGCAACGGCAAAGGGCACATCTAGAATTTTTGCCAAAGTTTGTGCGAGGAGGGTTTTGCCGCAACCTGTAGGGCCAATCAACAGAATATTCGACTTTTGCAGTTCGACGGCGTCTTCGGTTGACCCTTTGCCATTGTTTTTAGACTGAACGATCGCCAGTCGCTTGTAGTGGTTATAAACCGCTACTGACAGCACTTTTTTGGCTTCGTCTTGCCCGATGACGTGTTCGTCTAGATACTTTTTAATCTCTCGCGGTTTGGGGATTTGATTTAACGAGAGACTGGTGGAGCGAGCGCGGCGCTTCTGAGGAGGTTCTGACCGTTGTGTTGGTTGCGACGCAGTACTATTCGTGTCGAGCAACTCTTCATCTAGGATTTCATTACACAAGTCAACGCATTCATCGCAGATATAGACTCCCGGCCCAGCGATTAATTTACGCACCTGCTCTTGAGACTTGCCACAAAACGAACATTTTAAATGGGAGTCGTACTTAGACATACCAGCCTCTTATTTCAGAATGGTGACGTTTTCCCCTGCTGCGGGAAGATTTTGCCTGTAGATGACCCGATCGATCAATCCATAGTTTTTGGCCTCTTCAGCCGACATGAAAAAGTCCCGGTCAGTATCGGCCTCTATTCTTTCTAATGGTTGACCAGTATGCTGTGCTAGTAACTGATTCAACTTCGCTTTGATGTAAAGAATTTCTCTTGCTTGAATTTCTATGTCAATTGCTTGCCCCTGGGCACCACCTAGTGGTTGGTGAATCATGATTCGGGAATCAGGCAAAGACATGCGCTTACCAGCAGTTCCTGCTGCTAGCAAAAACGCCCCCATGCTTGCGGCTAATCCATAACAAATGGTAACGACATCAGGACGAATTTGTTGGATTGTATCATATATTGCCATGCCTGCATATACTGAGCCGCCAGGGGAATTAATGTAAAGCTGAATATCTTTTTCGGAATCTTCAGCGTCTAGGAACAGCAACTGAGCAACGATAGAGTTAGCAATTGTATCGTCTATTGGCGTTCCCAAAAAAATAATTCGCTCTCGCAGCAGGCGGGAGTAGATATCAAAAGCCCGTTCTCCCATGCCAGATTGCTCTACCACCATCGGCACGATGTTGATCGGGCCGTTTTGGGCGCGAATTTCAAATTGACTCAAACTACTGATTGGGTAATTTCCCGACTGCGATACAAGCATACGGATAAATTTCTGACGTTCAATGTAACAGTAGGCAAGACAGCAAAGGCTGCCTGAGATAGCGATTGAATTTTTATTGTAGGTATGTGTTAACCATTATGCCTCATCTAAATTCTTCTCGTGTAAACACAGTATCAAGCCAAGGTGCTCAAGTGCGATGATGTTTATAAGATAAACGTGGGAAATGCAAAATTCACCAACTAAAGGTAGATTTTCAATCAAAATTCCCCTGTAACGTCTTTTAAGTTAGGATATAGCACTCTCAGGGTAATTTCTTCGCCTTTACATTTGTTAGCATTCTGATCAAAAGTCTCGTCTATCCATCAAGTAGGTTAGTCTTAGCAATTGAAACGGCAAGCAGACAAGGCAAAACACACAAAAGCTTGTACGGCGTTTACATCTCTCCAGCTAAATGGGGTCTGCGAATTCTTAATAAATTTCGTTGTCAGTCCAGCCTATCTCCCCAAATAATACCAATTCCCTTTAACTGTGAAACATAGGGAGTAGGGAGTACTTACAAAGGGGGGCTATAGAGAATCATCTGTCTCAAACATTTAGAGAAATGGTATAAATTAATGTTTGGGAAAACCATGCCTAAAGCTGTAGTTGGAGTCATCCTGCGGTGGCAAGCTAGGAAATGCGAACCAAGAATTCTTATAAGGGCAGGTTTGCAAACCTGCCCCTACTTTTGAATATCTATTGTGCTTCTGCTGAGGCTGTCTCCTCTGTTGGAGACTCACCATCTGTGGTGGTTTGTTCCTGAGTTTTGGGTGTAGTTTCTTGAGCAACTTCCTCTTGAGTACTCAACGAACCTTCGGGCACTAGTTCAACCGTTGCATGTTCCAAGAGCCAATCAATGGTTTTTTCAGTCAACAGTTCGTCTTTGACAACTTCTTGCAACCTATCCTCGTCAACGTCTTGTCCAGAGTACTGTTCCATGAGTTCTTTGACTCTGGCTGCGATTTCTTCATCACTCACTTGAATGGATTCGCGTTTGCCGATTTCTTCAAGGGCAAGCGATCGCTTCAGGCGATCGATTGCTTCATCGCGAGAACGCTGCCGTAATTGCGGAATTATATCAGCAGTAAAAAATTTCTTGACATCCAACCCTTGCTGTGACAATCGAATAGCTGTTTGTGTCAGCATGTTATCGACTTCCCGCTCAATCATCGTTTCTGGCAAGTCAATTTCCACATGCTTGAGCAGTTCTTTCAACAAGGCTTCCTGCTTGTTGTCTTTGGTTTTCTGTTCAGCTTCTTTTTGAAATCTATCTTCTAAAGAAGTACGCAATTCCGCCAAAGTTTGGTGTTCGCTGACTTCTTGAGCAAAGTCATCATTCAATTCTGGCAGTTCTTTTTCCTTGAGTTCTTTCAGCGTTACCGTAAAAATAGCTGGTTTTCCAGCTAAATCTTCATTGGGATAGGGATCGGGAAAAGTTGCGGAAATTTCCTTGGTTTCTGCGGGATTCATCCCCACAATCCCCGTGACAAAACCGGGAATAAATTTATCTTCCTGTAACTCTACTTGAAAATCAGTTGCCTCCCCACCAGGAATGGCTTGGGGTTCTGTCGCTTCGTCTTCGCCTTCAGCTTTTGCTAGCACACCTTTAAAATCAACTACGGCAATATCGCCTAACTGTGCTGCCCGTCCTTCTACCGGAATTAACGTCGCCATTTGCTGACGTTCATTTTCCAAGACTTGATCCACTCGTTGTGGGTCGTACTTAATTTCTTCAGCTTTGATTGCCAACCCCGTATACTGGTTGAGAGTTACTTCTGGTGGCACATCGACGCTCGCAGAAAAAGTCAAGGGTTTACCTGGTTCATAATTATTAATCAAGTCATCAAACGATGAGCGTAATTGCGGTTGCCCAATCGCCTTGATGTCTTCTTGTTTTACAGCTTCTGTGATGCCATCCTGAATGAGTTCTTCCACCGCTGCTGCCTTAATGCGAGTTATCCCTAGGCGCTGTAGCAATATCTGCCGTGGCACTTTGCCTTTGCGAAACCCAGGAATATTGGCAGAACGAGTTAGGTTTTGAATGACTTGTTCGTAAGTTTGCTTGGTCTTTTCCGGCGTAATCTCTATTTCCAGACCGATTTGACTGGAGGGGAGTTTTTCCTGGGTAACTTTCATGCTTAATCTCTATTGCTTTCTGCTACTATTTTTTTACTTCTTGCTTGTACAACAGACGCGATCTGTCGCTTCTGGTGGGTTTTTCCTGGTAGGGACGGGAATATACCCACAAAACTTCATCAGCTTTTCGGATGGGTGTTCGTGAACAGAGATCCAGTTTACTGCCAATACGAAAGCTCTTGACACTTTAGCGCAAATAAGTTTATGTATCTAACCTCCTCATTGGTTTTTTCCAACAGAACTGACTGCGTGATATCCTGGTTCTCAACCAGTCGTTTTAATTTGCAATTGCTCTTGCACTATATAAGCTCAGTTGCTTGATGGAGGGGAGCAGATTTGTTATTGCTTCGCTCCTCCTGTCTGAGTAAACCATTTCGTTTGTTGCCTTGCTGGCTTTAATCCATTTGGATCATAGTACATCCATTCTTCTAAGAGCCTTTCTCTATTGATGACCCCCTTTTGTTCAGTTCAGATGTCACTGCCAGTCTTTTGTCGCCATCTGGCGATTTGCTGTATAATATATAATCTATAAATTTGCCAAGAAATTAATAGTTAATTGTTGTAAACTGCGAGATCAATTTTTTAATACCAAAAGAATAAATGTATTAAGTTAAAAATAAACTTTATTAATGAAAATATTAAAATCTGCAAATTTATTGAAAACCTGCTTTTGCCATTTGCATATGCATCAATCGTGAATTTTGATCAAAAATTATTTGCACAAAAACCTTGAAGGAGGAAGCTAGTTTGTCTAATTCCTATCGTGTAGCTATTTTGGGAGCGACTGGTGCCGTTGGCAGGGAGTTGCTGGAATTATTAGAAATTCGAAATTTTCCAATATCAGATTTAAAGTTGCTAGCCTCAGAACGCAGTGCCGGACAAAGACTGCCGTTTAAAGGGGAAAATTTCTTGGTAGAGTCAGTTAGTGATGCGATGTTTGAAAATGTGGATCTAGTACTGGCAAGTGCAGGAGGTTCCACATCTAAAACTTGGGCATCAATAGCAACAGAAAAAGGAGCAGTGGTAATTGATAACTCCAGTGCTTTTCGGATGAATCCGGAAGTTCCTTTAGTAGTTCCAGAGGTGAATCCCCAAGCCGCAGCAAATCACAAAGGTATCATTGCCAATCCCAACTGCACTACAATTTTGATGACAGTAGCAGTTTGGCCGTTGCACCAAATTAAACCTGTAAAACGCATTGTTGCCGCAACCTATCAATCTGCAAGTGGTGCGGGTGCGAAAGCAATGGAAGAAGTAAAAACCCAAGCCAGAGCTATTCTAGAAGGCAAGCAACCAACTGCTGAAGTATTTCCTTACACCTTGGCATTTAATTTGTTTCCGCATAATTCCCCATTAAACGATTGGGGATACTGCGAAGAAGAAATGAAAATGGTCAACGAAACGCGGAAAATTTTTGGCGATCAACAGATAAGAATTTCTGCAACTTGTGTACGGGTTCCCGTACTCCGCGCTCACTCAGAAGCAATTAATCTAGAATTTGATACACCGTTTAGTCCCGAAGAAGCCAGAGAAATTTTAAGGAAATCTCCTGGAGTGAAATTGGTAGAAGATTGGCAGAAAAATTATTTTCCTATGCCAATGGAAGCAACAGGTCGGGATGAAGTTTTAGTAGGCAGAATTCGTCAGGATATTTCTCATCCTTGCGGTTTAGAACTGTGGTTATGTGGCGATCAAATCCGCAAAGGTGCTGCATTGAATGCTGTACAAATTGCCGAATTATTAGTAGAAAAAAATCTTTTGAAACCAAAGGCGTCATTGGTTGGTGGATAGTAGTTAGTGGTTAGTAGAACAATTTCCTACTAACTACTATCTACTAACACATTACCCTTGAAACTAATTTACAAATAGGTTATTACAATATAGAACCACCAAAACACAAAAAACAAAAAATTAGGAGTGAAAAAGGGTGGTAAATTTTGGTAGAGTTTTAACTGCAATGATTACGCCGTTTAAAGAAGACGGTAGTGTCAATTATGATGTAGCAGCAAAACTAGCTGCACATCTAGCAAACAACGGTACGGATACAGTGTTGGTTTGTGGGACGACAGGAGAATCTCCTACCTTAAGCTGGGAGGAAGAATATCAGTTATTTTCTGTCGTGTTAGAAGCGGTGGCAGGCAAAGCACTTGTGATGGCAGGATGCGGTTCCAATTCCACCAAAGAAGCGATCGCCGCCACTCAAAAAGCAGCTAAAATAGGAGTACATGGTGCTTTACAAGTTGTTCCGTACTATAACAAGCCACCCCAGGAAGGACTTTACCAACATTTTCAAGCCATCGCCCAAGCTTCTGGTGACTTTCCCATATTGTTATACAACGTGCCGGGTCGTACAGGTCAAAACCTCAGTCCCGAGACTGTTGCCCGGTTAGCTGAAATTAAAAACATTGTTGGTATCAAAGAAGCAAGTGGAAATTTAGATCAAGCGAGTGAAATTCGTCGCTTGACACCACAAGAATTTCAGATTTACTCTGGAGATGATTCTTTAACCTTGCCATTATTAGCAGTTGGGGCCAAAGGTGTAGTTAGTGTTGCTTCTCATCTGGTGGGTAACGAACTACAACAGATGATTCAAGCCTTTAGTTCAGGTGAAATTTCAGTCGCTACCGACATTCATCTGCGGCTTTTCCCATTATTTAAAGCTTTGTTTGTGACAACGAACCCAATTCCAGTCAAGAAAGCATTACAGCATCAAGGCTGGCAGGTTGGTTCAACTCGTCCGCCGCTATGTGAAGCTGACGCAAAAGTCACTCAACACTTAGAGGTGGTGATGAAAGAACTTCATTTACTTTAGTTAGGAACTAGAAGATAGGACACTTTTGTAGTCAAACACAGCTAAACATACATAAGAAAAATTCTAAGTAATTTTGACAATGTAACAGGTAAGTACCCTGTGCTACGACAAAGAAATTACTAATAAGTTCTTGTTGTGTAAATTTTATTTTATTGAACATATCGAAACAATAGAAAATCTCATAAAAGCTGGACTACTTTCTCAAAGATCTTTATAGACAGAAATTTTCAACTGTCTTAACAGATCTCTCAAATTTCAAAAATTTAACGACAAACAACAATCTCAGGAGAAAATGGCTAAAAACGAAATTAATTCCGCCCTAAAAATTATTCCGTTGGGCGGCTTGCATGAAATTGGTAAAAATACTTGTGTATTTGAGTATGAAGATGAAATTATCTTGCTAGATGCAGGATTGGCATTTCCTACGGATGGAATGCATGGAGTCAACATTGTCCTTCCGGACATGACTTATGTGCGGGAAAATCGCCATAAAATTAAAGGTATGATTGTCACCCACGGTCACGAAGACCATATCGGTGGGATTGCTTTTCACCTCAAGCAATTTGAAATTCCCGTGATTTACGGGCCTAGGCTAGCAATGGCAATGCTAGAGGGCAAATTAGAAGAGGCGGGAGTGCGCGATCGCACAGAATTAAGAAGTGTCCTTCCCCGCGATGTGGTGCGAATTGGCAAACACTTCTTTGTGGAATATATTCGCAACACTCACTCCATCGCCGATAGTTTCACCGTCGCCATCCATACCCCACTCGGCGTAATTATCCACACCGGAGATTTTAAATTTGACCATACCCCTGTAGATGGCGAACATTTTGACTTACAACGCCTAGCCGAACACGGTGAAAAAGGCATTTTGTGCTTGATGAGTGATTCGACAAACTCAGAAGTACCCGGATTCACACCTTCAGAACGTTCAGTTTATCCCAATATGGAACGGGTTTTTACTCAAGCCTCTGGGCGACTGTTCGTAACCACCTTTGCTTCTAGCGTGCATCGTATCAATATTATTTTGCAGTTAGCGCAAAAGTATAATCGTGTTGTCTCGGTTGTTGGGCGTTCGATGCTGAATTTGATTGCCCATGCCCGCAATCTCGGTTATATCAAGTGTAATGACGACTTACTTCAGCCGTTGCACGCTATCCGGAATTTGCCAGATGAAAACGTGCTGATTTTGACAACTGGTTCCCAAGGCGAACCGATGTCAGCCCTGACGCGCATTGCCAACAAAGAACACCCCCATATCAGAATTCGCCAAGGAGATACAGTAGTATTCTCAGCTAACCCGATTCCTGGGAATACCATTGCTGTGGTCAACGTCATCGATAAATTGATGATGCAAGGTGCGAATGTCGTCTATGGTCGAGACAAAGGCATCCACGTCTCAGGCCACGGCTGCCAGGAAGACCAAAAGCTGATGTTGGCGTTGACTCGACCCAAGTTTTTCTTGCCTGTTCACGGCGAACATCGGATGCTAGTTAAGCACTCCCAGACAGCCCAGAGTATGGGTATTCCGGCTGAGAACATGGTAATTATACAGAATGGCGATGTTATAGAATTGACAGAAGAATCAATTCGCGTCGCAGGGAAAGTACCATCTGGTCTGGAACTGGTAGATACTTCCGGTTCTGGTATGGTCAGTGCCAAAGTTTTGCAAGAACGGCAAAAGATGGCAGAGGAAGGCATTGTCACCATTGCAGCAGCAATTGATTGGAGTGGCAAGCTGATGGCTAAACCAGAAATTCACCTGCGGGGTGTAGTAACGAGCATTGAGCGATCGCTCCTGCAAAAGTGGGTACAACAGCGGATAGAAGAAATTCTGGGTGTGCGCTGGTCAGAATTTGCCCAAGGTTTTGAGAGCGACCAACCAGAGGTAGACTGGGGTGGATTGCAAGAAGTGCTAGAGCGGGAAATGGCGCGTTCAATCCGTCGCGAATTGCAATGTCAGCCAACCGTGACATTGTTGATGCAAATTCCTGATGAGCCACCTGTGAAAGTTTCTGACGGCAGAAGGCGGCGTACTCGTACGGCTGCTCAGGTAGCATCTTAGGGAATTAGAAATATGAATAGTAGTGGCGTGACCAGACTAATTTAGTGCATAAATATAAATCTTGTGGTGTGGACATCCTGTCCGGACCGGACGGGCTAGAAGCCCATCCCACAAGAAAGCTATAATGCAACATTTTAGCCTTGCCACGCCAGTAGGGTGTGTTAGCGCCAGCTAACGCACCAGAATATTGAATTGCGGTGCGTTACGGACTGTCGTCCTAACGCACCCTACTTTTTTGCAGGAAGAATAAAAAGGTAAACCAACAGTAAAGGTAATTAACAATCCGGTGGTTATTGTTAAGGTTTTGTAAAACAGGGGTTTGAAGATAGGCTGGTTGCCGGTGGGCAAATGTTCGCAAGGCACAATTGAGCGTACATTTGGATAAAGCAAGCACAGTAGAATTACCTGAATTGCTAAGCCTGTTACTGCAATTGGAGCCATTGCCCGCATAAAATTCAGGTATCGGATGCCTGAGAAGGAGCCAATCAGGATGTTTTGAGGATTACCGCTCAAAGTGGCAACAGAACCAATATTAGTTGCTCCTGCGATCGCCAATAAATAAGGTATGGGATTCAATCTCAAGGCTTGAGTCAGGCTCAAGGTCAATGGTGTAAAAATTAGCGCCAAGGTGTCATTGAGAAAAAAGGCGGAAAGAATGCCACTGCCAAAGGTTAACGCCACTAATAAGCCCAAGGGGCTACGAGTAAAACGCAAAAGCAGCGACAGCGCTTGCGGGAAAAACCCTGCATAGGAGAGGTTGGCGTTAACCACCATCATGCTTAACAAAAATACAATCGTGGTGGCATCAATCGCATCCCATGCCTCCTGTAAATTTAGTACACCCAGAGCAATCAAAAAAGCAGACCCTACTAAGGCGATCGTGGCACGGTTCATGCGTAAACCAGGCAGATAGCCCAATGCCAAACCCAGATAGGTCAGTCCCAAAACTCCATAGATGGCAAATTTGTAAATATTTGGTAACATCTTTAGTTGGTCATTCGTCGTTGTTTAGCCAGAAATCACAAAAGATAAAGAATGACCTCTAAGTAGAAAGTATTAAATTTAACTAATACTGTGCCCACTAGCAACCTTAGTTATAAATTTTCTGCAAAAAAAGTTTGTAAATGTTACATTAATATCTGTCCAAAGGCAGATGTCTTTATTAAAATTTAAACTACGTCAAGTTATGAACAAGATACTACTATCACACTTCCGATTCCAGGGAAATTGCGATTAACTTGACGTATTAATTAAGTAGGTTCTGATCAAAGTGGCTACTTAAAGACAAGACAGCATCTCTGTCAGGACAAGAATCTTCCGGGAAATGCCGTTGTTGGGTTGTATATCTTCACCGGAGTGGTGAAGACCCTCAAAGAAAAAGAGGAGTAAATGATGAAGGTATTCGATAATACCACAAAAAAGATTTTTTTTGCTAGCTGGGTATCGCTAAATCCAACCGAAGCTAGTCACGCTAATGTCATTCAGCTGGGTCGTCCAGTATCCAAGCTTCATATTGATATTCTCCAGCCTTTGCGTCACTGGCTAGACCGCGTTCAAGTCCGCGATCGCCAACTAGCACACCGATTGTGCCAATACATTCCTGCTCAGTGTCCCTTTGAGCGCGATCTAAAGTTATTTGGTAAAACCTTGTTGCACATACCCCCAATGTGCAAGCTCAACCCCTTGTACGAAGAAGTAGTGAGCTTGCGTTTCCGAGCGCTGTGCTATCTAGCCGATGAATGCGGTGAGGATGTATCGCAGTATTGTTAGTAGATAGTAGATAGTAGTTAGTAGATAATAGGTAATCGCTAACTACTAACCACTAACCACTAACTACTAACCACTAACCACTAACTCTATTGACTTTGCCACTTTTGGAGTTCTTGCTGAGCTTTGTTGTATGCAGATGTCCCTTCTGGAACTAAAGCAGCTGTTTGTATTGCTGCTTTGAATTGTCCTCTAGAGGCACGACGCATAGCAAGCTTTAAAATTGTTTCACTCCATTGATTCATCGATTTTTGAGCTTCCTCAAAGCCTGGTTCTCCTGGTGAAACTTTTTTAGCAACTTCGATAGCGCGGTTATAGGTAGACGCCTGTCTTGGTTGAATTAAAGCATTAGCAGCATCTAAAAGAGTTTTGTTAGCCATATACTGCTTTGCTTGTAGCCGCCACTGGTTGATAGCCGTTTGTGCTTGTGAATAAATTGCCTGATCTGGGCTAATTAACTCGGCAGCAGCTATTGCTTTAGCATATTTTCTTTGGTTGGCACGACTTTGAGCTAGATTTAAGATCATGCTGCTCCAAATCTGAATGTTTGTTTGTGCTTGTTCGTATTGTGGTTCACCAGGTTTAACATTTCGGGCTTTAGCGATCGCTACGCTGAGATCGCTAGCCTGGTTTGGTCTGAGGGACATTTTCGCCAAGTCCGATATGGCTTGGTCACGCTTAATTGACTGAGAATCAAGGGCTGTTGGCGAGATTGCTTGACTTTTTTGTAAAGATGGTAGAATTGGTGGTAAATTCTCAATTATCTTAGTGTTACGAGTAGTATTAGTAACACTACTACGAGTCATTTCTTTAGGTGATACAGGAAGTATCTCTGTTTCGACATCATCATTAGCTGTTTTGGATGAAGTTGAGAACACCTCCACAGTTGTTTTAAAACCTGCTTGGTTGCGGAAATAAACTACTCCAAACAAGCCCAGAACTATTGTCGTACCTGCACCCCATAACATTAATGGTTTCCAAAATGAGGAGGTGTTTGCTGTCGCCGCCCCTTTGTTTTCCGAGTTATTTGTTATAGCTGCGGTGGGGAGTGGGGAGTTGGAACCCGCCCACGGCGCAGCCTCCCCTACTCCTCCTCCTCCTGTACCCCACCTAATCGTGTCTGTTATGATTCTGTCAGCATTAGGGTCTAGTGAAGGCGTTGAAAGGGCAGCAGCGAAAATTTCTTCAGAAGCAATTGTGGCTGTATCTTCTATTGACGGCAAGATTCCTTGCTGCCTAGAGGGAATAACAGTAACAGGATTTTGTGTAGGACGCCAGTAGTGTTGACATAGTTCTGGTGTGCGGAGGCTCAGGTATCTTTCTAGATCCTCTAAAGTGTTACCATTGCCAGACCGTAAAGCTTCTAATACTGCTGCTGTAAAAAATCCGTGACCGAGTTCGCTACTTTCGTGGGAAAATTGTTCCGGTTGACAAGACAGAATTGTGGGAATTTGGAATTCTTGAGCTAGTTCAACTGTTTCTTGCCCAACGAGAGCATTTGCTTGGGTTGCAAAAGCACGGTTGATATCAAGCAATAATAATGCATCAAGTCCAGCAATTTGCAGACTTTGCATCAGTGCTCTTAATTCTATGCCAGTTTCCTCTATGCGTTCGGGGTTTCCTTCTTGTGGCATTAAGTAATCTTGTCCATTGTGGTTGACGCCATAACCGCTAAAGAAAAACCACAGTCGGTCTTGAGGTTGCCAACATGCTGCTGCTAAATCTTCCAGTAAAAGCAGAATGTTTTCTTTTGTAGGGTAAGTTGATCTGTCACCAAGAGGTGGTGAAGTGTCTGTCATTAACAGACACTGTTGCTGCAAAAAACCTGCTTCTACTACTAAAAAATCCTTTAACGCCTCGGCATCGGCTTGAGCACACCCTAAAGGTTGAAAGAACTGATATTGATTTATGCCAATGGCGATCGCCCAGTTATTTGCCATCGCGCTTTCTGCCGGTTATTTTTTGCTTACTTGAAATCGCGGTTGGCTTTGCTGAAAAAACAAAGCTAACCTATGTCTTATGGCCCAGGTGGTCATCATCTCATTCATAGATGAAATGTAATTTTTATTACTTGCTTAACCAAGAAAATACGTTCATAGGATTTAACTTCATTTTTCATAGTGAGGAGTATATAGGTCATGAGGAGTTGCTGTCATCAATCATCAAGCAGATTTTCTTGGGTAAATCAAAATTTTCTCAAGAGTTTCATTCAACTTATGCCATCAAAGGCCAATAAGATCCGGATAGGTCATGCAGTAGTTTTGCTGGGTGCAGCAGTTCCTATGTGGCTTTTGTGTGAAGCGATCGCACCCCAGACTGTGCAAGCTTACACCGCCAGAGTTGACCTCGCTATTGACCGCCTGCCAGAAGAAAACTACGAAACCCTAATGCAAAGAGCAGAAGCAGCAGCAAGAGCAGCGGCTCAACGCAGTTTTGACCAAGATATCTTGGTGACAGATGTTTCCATCTATATTTCCGTACAAAATCAGGGAGCGATCGCACCAGTTTTAGAGTTAGCAGTTAGTCGGCAACAATGGCGCAATCGTCCCGATCCGCGACGTTGGGCAAAATATTTCAAAACAGCGCGATCGCTTCTATATTTTGGAGAAAATTTCAAAACCCCCACTACTACCCAACCACCAGCTAACAACCAACAACAAACAACCACCAACCAACAACCAACACAGACGCGTTAATGGCTTAGAATAATAAGGTTGTCAAAAATTGCGTTATCCGCTACTATGGCTGTTCCAAAGAAGAAAACATCTAAATCTAAACGCGATAAACGTAGAGCTACCTGGAGGCACAAAGCCGCTGTTGAAGCCCAAAAAGCTCTTTCTCTCGGCAAGTCGATTTTGACTGGACGTTCTACATTTGTTTACCCAACTGCTGAAGAAGAGGAAGAAGAGGAATAATAATTCCAGAGTCCATAGTCAAGAGTCCAGAGTCAATAGTCCATAGTCAAGAGTTTTTAACTAGTGACTATTGACAATTGACCATTGACTATTCATTACCTATGACCGATTACCGAAAAGCATATAAAAACTAAAGTGTCTTTTTAAGAAGACTTATTTTTCTGGTGACTATGCTAGGAAAATTTTTTCAAAAGCCGACGCAGGAAGAGGGCGATCGCGTTCCACCCGGTCAACATTTGGCTAAGGGCTTTCCTGTTTTAACTTATGGTGCAACTCCCCAAGTCAGCACAAGTGAATGGGAATTTCGCGTCTGGGGTTTGGTACAACCCAAGACTTTTAGTTGGTCAGACTTCATGGCTTTACCTCAGCACGAATTTACTGCTGACTTTCACTGTGTAACCCGCTGGTCTAAACTCGATGTCAAGTGGACTGGGATTAAAGTGACAGACTTTATGAAACTAATTGAAGTCGATCCGAAAGCAGCCCACGTTATGGAACACTGCTACGGCGGCTACACTACCAATATTTCAATGGAAGATTTTCTTAGAGAAGAAAATTTCTTTGCCTTTAAATTATTTGGTGAACCGTTACCCGCAGAACATGGCGGGCCAATGCGGCTGGTGGTTCCCCACCTTTATGCTTGGAAAAGTGCCAAGTGGATTAACGGCCTGGAGTTTCTTCAGCGCGAAGAACTTGGTTTTTGGGAACGCAATGGCTACCATCGCCGGGGCGAACCTTGGGCGGAGGAACGTTATAGCAGTTTTTAAGTTTTCCCCAATAGCAAGTATGTAGTAGGGTGAGCTTTGCTAGCCCTTTGGTGGTGTAATCCTAAACAATAAGTCTTCTTCGTGTCTTGGTGTCTTTGTGGTGAAAAAATAAATTTTATTTAACCACCAAGACACTAAGACACCAAGTCGAATCAGGAAAAATCAGGTAATGAAAGCATATTTTTCACCCACCT
>NZ_JACAEU010000164.1:0-48755 GCF_013388695.1 Fischerella sp. | reverse complement strand
TACCGCTGGTGTACCAGTTATTCCGCCAGGAGTAGACGCTGGGTAGCCAAGTACGGAGTGGATAACCGCTGAAAGCATCTAAGTGGGAAGCCCACCTCAAGATGAGTACTCTCACTACTACAAGTAGGTAAGGTCACAGGTAGATTACCTGTTGATAGGCGGTAGGTACAAGTGCAGTAATGCATGCAGCCGAGCCGTGCTAACAGACCGAGGGCTTGACCTCTAATAATTGGTGTAAGGCTTGTTGCTATGCAATCTTTAGGGCTTCTGTAAAGTCAAAATATTAGTAGACAAATGGGAGGCAAGTACTATGTCACTCAAACTTCTACCTGATTTGGAAGACCTGCTTGAAGGGCTTGGTGTTTCTGGTATTGCGACCATTCTTCTTCTGTCTGTTATCCTTCCAGGAGTATCAGAGGTTGTCAAGCCGATCGCCAAGGCAGCGATCAAAGGGGGCATGATCCTGTATGAAAAAAATAAGGGCGCGATCGCCAAAGTTGGCAAAGCATGGAAAGATATTGCCGCCGAGGCAAGAGCAGAACTAGTTGAGGAGCGA
The DNA here is from genome assembly GCF_013388695.1 of Fischerella sp. Classification (NCBI taxonomy): domain Bacteria; kingdom Bacillati; phylum Cyanobacteriota; class Cyanophyceae; order Nostocales; family Hapalosiphonaceae; genus Fischerella; species Fischerella sp. The sequence goes on along the minus strand of NZ_JACAEU010000164.1, from coordinate 48,199 downwards.
GGAAAGATACTTGAATCTGCGGCAGGTTCTTCCAAGATAGCACCCATCAGCGAAGCTTCAGCAGATGTTAGTAACTAGTTAAATATTTACTAACAATTACTTTACTATGATGAATGATTGGAATATCATAGTCAGCCTCCATGAGCGTGGCTGGTATCAAGCCTTTAAGGTGCTTCAAGAATTTGGGTCAATCAGCCGATCGGACTTTCGCAATGTCCTAGTGATGAAAGTCAGCCATATTGACAGATTCTTGGAAACTTTGCGGGAAGAAATAGCAAACGATCCCAATCGGTTTGATTTTCTGGCGCGGTTAGTACCTGTTACCTGTGCTTTCACCTTTCAGTCCCCTCAGGATTTTGAGTCAAGAGCACAGGAGGCAATCTTACAGTGGGTACCCCATCTAGCAGGTAAAAGTTTTCATGTGCGGATGCACCGTCGCGGGTTCAAAGGAAAGCTCTCTAGCCCAGATGAGGAGCGTTTTCTGGACAAGGTTCTTCTCGAAGCCTTGGAACGAGCTGGGACACCCGGACACATCACCTTTGAGAACCCAGATGCCATTGTGGTGGTGGAAACCTTAGGTCAACGGTGTGGACTGTCTTACTGGACTCGTGAGGACTTGCAACGCTATTCCTTTTTGAAGGTTGACTGAGGATTGCAATGAATGCCAAACAGAATTTACTCAATGGGATGGCGATCGCAACAGTTCTTCAAAGCAATCCTCAAGCTGAAACGATTGCGTTTCTGAATCGGTCTTTAAATTCGGTCTTTATCGTTATGTGTCCTTCCCCGATTGGGCGATCGCCTGCTGGGAGTATCACCTGCAACATATCCAGAAAATATTTCAGTTTGATGTAACTCTTATTGATTGTGGTTTACTTGCTAATGCATGCGTTCTGAAATTTCTTCAGACAGAATTGAGACATCGGTTGCAGAAAATTTTGTATAATATAGGTGGAATCGTGGTGAACCTCTTACATAGAGTGAAGTGGTAACGCTCCCCCTCAAGAGCAACACCAAACCAGGCTCTCAGGAAGATGCGACTATGAGAGGTTCGAGTGAAAAGCCGCGAGACCTGTTTATCCAAGATCAATCAGGAGGAGACCTTGGAGCTTCTAACCTCCACGAGTTGACGGGTTGAGTCGATGATGACACAGTCCGTCAATTCCCGTTGATTGGGGGCGGCTAAATAATTTTATTTGTTACTCTCCGTGTGTCTTTTACCAGCGATCGCACTTCCATCAAACAAGCTTTCATCGGAACCAGCGGCTTCAGCTATCCCCACTGGGGGAAAGAAATTTTCTATCCAAATCACCTGAAATCTAGGGACTATCTCAGCTATTACAGCCGCTGTTTCAACACGGTAGAACTGAACAACACCTTTTATCGTTTGCCAAAAGAGGATACTTTAAATCGATGGTGTGAGGAAACTCCCCCAGGCTTTGTTTTCGCAGTGAAGGGAAGCCGCTTCATCACCCATATTCGACGGCTCAAAGAGCCAGAGGCTAATATCAGAATATTTTTAGAGCGAATATCCATTCTCAAGCAGAAGTTAGGGCCTGTCCTCTTCCAGTTCCCACCTTCTTTAGCACTTTCGGTGGAACGCCTAGAAGATTTCCTGAGCTTTCTTCGTACCCAACCTATTATTCCAGACTTGAGAGTTGCGATCGAGATCCGGCATCCAAGTTGGATGATTTCGCAGGTCTTTAAGCTGCTGGAGGGGGCAAATATTGCCTTATGTCTGTCGGATTGGTCAACCCTTCCCGTGCAAGCACCCCTAACGGCTGACTTTGTCTACGTCAGACGACACGGATCTACTTCGCTGTACAGTTCTTGCTATTCTTCCGAGATGCTGTCAGCAGATGCTCAGAAAATTACAGCATGGCTGAGAGAGGGACGGGATGTTTATGTTTACTTTAATAATGATGCTTGTGGCTATGCTGTTGAAAATGCTCTGTACCTAAAGCGACAACTCTCGGATTGCTGAAAGTCTCTAAGCTGCCTTGTAAAGATGCGCGATCGCACCTTGCACAATACCTTTGCTCCAAGGTTTACCACAAGTTTGACAAATATACCATTTCTTTAAATGTTTGAGACAGATGATTCTCTATAGCCCCTCTTTGTATCCGTTGTAGCGACTGGCGTGGGTTGGGGGGATCTATATATGTTTCACAGTTAAAGGAAATTGGTATAAATTATCTCAAACCCTAAACATGAATTGGCTAGATTAGGAATTTTTTGCAGAGATAGAGACTCAACCCCTGCTTAAATGTTAAATTCCCAATCTCAAAGCTTAGCGTTGTCGAGAAAATCGACTATTGCTTGCCCAACTATCACCAAAAGGTCTTCTTTCTTCGCGGGGCTTAGCCTTGTTAACCCTCATATCGCGACCCATCCAAGTAGCACCATCAAGGGCTTCAATTGCAGCGTTTTCTTCTGCCTCTGTACCCATTTCTACAAAGGCAAAACCTCGTACACGACCTGTTTCCCGGTCTGTAGGCAAACTAATGCGCTTAACAGTTCCGTACTCTGCAAAGATCTCTCTGAGGTCATCTTGGGTGACAGCAAAGGATAGATTACCAACAAAAATAGACATAAAAAATCTCCAGAATCAAAGAACGTAGAGAGTTAGATTCGGAGAAAAGCCTGTAATTAGATAAAAACCAAACACACTGCAAGACCGAATGCAAACTTTACTTACATATAAATTATAACAATAATAAATGAAGAGTGCAGGCAAGGCAATAGCAAAGATGAAGCTGTATTAATTTCACCCATGAATCTTTTGTGGGGGGAACTATGAAAGACGCGATGCTTTTCTCATTGAGAATGTCGCCATCCGGTGGAGCGATCGCAGAACTTTTCGGTAAAGCTGAAATTACAAGTTTGTATGATGCCAGTAATAAAAATACCAATTTGACACCATTGCAAGGGCGATCGCTTTTATTCTCTCAAAACTTTTATCATCAGGCGATCGCCCCACAGACAACCTCTCTCAGTCCAATGCCTACCTTCGTTCTAAGAAGTGTTCTACAACCTTCTCGGCTTCAAAAAAATCGCGGCAGAAATTGCTAACAACGGCTGGGTCATAGGGCTTGCAAGAAAAAATCTCAAGATACACCGAGTTTTTTAACTCCGAAAAATGCGCGATCACCGAACTTGTTTCCACAAGTTGCACTACCGTATAACCAGTATTTACAGGACGATGCTGACCAAACCATTCTGCCCAAGTTTCGCCATGCAGTTTTATGTCTAGTACTTCGCTACATAATTTTTTGATGAAAGCAACTATTTCGTCAATTGAACGCACTTTGGTTGGATTACATTGATAAATGTCCAAAATGAGTTCCCAGCCAAAGATGTCATCGGTGTTAATTGCTGGGTGGGGTTTGTTTGGTTCAAGTTCAAGTAGTTCACTCATAGTATTCACCCCTTAACGGATTCCCTAATTTCAGATTATTAACACAATGTGAGGTTGTTGTGAAGTTTGAAAGATGAACGCAAAGGTGCAGAAAAAGTTTGAAGCTAGTCCTCCATAGCAATAAAATCAGATATCATCAGCCCATTAGCTATAAGCCTTTTTCTAACTGCTGTCTGCTGGCAACTATCTTGAAAACATTTCATAACTCAAATCTGATTTTCAAATAAAGTTTAAGTTAGACGAATTTCTAAGCTCGATTCCTCCGATGAGTTTAAAATAAAATTCAGAGAGGCTTGTTAATTTCTCCAAAAATCGAGTTGAGATAACCACTGGAGATTGAAACCGCTGTATTGCTGAATGTTGCCTAAATATTGAAGTAGCGGCGCAAAGGAGCTATTGTTAATGCCTATTGATACTAATAACAATAGTCGGATGAAACTGCCTGAGCCTAGACAGTTTGGTGGCAGCTTATTGATACTGTTTGTGCTGCTGATACTCCTGAACCTGTTTTTACTTCAGGGACCTCGGTATCCAACAACAGCCTATAGTGATTTTATTGGTGAGGTCGAAGCGGGTGAAGTTGAGCGTGTGGAAATCAGTCCTGACCGAATCCGATACATTCTGAAATCCGATCGAACTCCCAGCAAAATAGGCGCTCAGCCCGGTCAAGTGTTTGACACAATTCCTGTACCTACGGATTTAGAGTTGCCCAAACTGCTACGGGAGCATAATGTCAAATTTTTTGTCCGCCCTCCCAGTGGGCTGGGTTGGCTGTGGACTCTTCTAGGTTGGGTTGTCCCACCTCTAATCTTCTTTGGCATTTGGGGTTGGCTGCTGAGGCGTGGTCAAGGGGCTGGCCCTGCTGCTCTCACCATCGGCAAGACCAAGGCTCGCATTTACTCCGAAGGCAGTACGGGCGTGACGTTTGATGATGTTGCTGGGGTGGATGAAGCGAAGGCTGAACTGCAAGAGATTGTAGATTTCCTCAAAAATGCAGGCAAATACACTCGCTTGGGCGCGAAAATTCCCAAAGGAGTGTTGCTAGTGGGTCCCCCCGGTACGGGCAAAACTCTATTGGCGAGAGCGATCGCGGGTCAAGCTGGGGTTCCCTTCTTCAGTATCTCCGGTTCCGAGTTTATTGAATTATTCGTCGGTCTGGGGGCAGCTCGGGTGCGTGACCTGTTTGAGCAAGCAAAGCAACAAGCCCCTTGCATTGTGTTCATCGACGAATTAGATGCTCTCGGCAGGTCACGGGCAGGTGCTGGGTTTCCTCTCGGTGGCACTGAGGAGCGAGAACAAACCCTGAACCAACTGCTTTCAGAGATGGATGGCTTTGATCCCAATACGGGTGTAATTCTCCTGGCTGCCACAAACCGCCCTGAGATTCTCGATCCGGCGCTCCTACGTCCCGGTCGCTTTGACCGCCAGGTTGTCGTCGATCGCCCGGACAAGATTGGTCGGGAAGCCATTTTGAGGGTTCACTCGAAAGCAGTGAAACTGGCTGTTGACGTTGACTTGGCGAAATTGGCTGCTCAGACACCAGGGTTTGCGGGAGCCGATCTGGCTAATCTCGTGAATGAGGCAGCACTACTCGCTGCTCGGAAAAACCACGACACCGTGACGATGGCGGACTTCAATGAAGCGATCGAGCGAATTTTGACCGGGTTGGAGAAAAAATCTCGCGTTCTCAACGATCTGGAGAAAAAGACGGTCGCCTATCACGAAGTGGGTCATGCCATTATTGGGGCGATGATGCCTGGTGCGGGGACAGTTGAGAAGATTTCGGTTGTACCCCGTGGTGTGGGTGCGTTGGGCTACACGCTGCAATTGCCAGAGGAAGATCGCTTCTTGATCGTCGAAAACGAGCTGCGGGGTCGGCTGGTCTCCCTTTTAGGGGGACGTTCTGCCGAAGAATTAATCTTTGGTCAGGTTTCGACGGGAGCCGGTGATGATATTCAGAAAGCGACGGAGCTAGCCGATCGGTTCGTGACCCTCTACGGCATGAGTGATGAACTTGGGCCGATCGCCTTCGAGAAGACTCAACTGCAATTTCTAGAAGGTGCCACCAGCCCTCGCCGTCCGGTTAGTCCCAAGGTTGCTGAAGCAATCGATCGCGAAGTGAAAGAGATTGTGGATGGCGCTCACCACGTTGCCTTGACCATCTTAGACCACAATCGAGAACTGCTGGAAGAAACAGCTCAAGCCCTGCTGGATAAAGAAATCCTGGAAGGCGAAGAACTGAAAGCGAGACTGAATCGTGTTCAGCCCCCAGCAGGTATGGCTGAATGGTTGCGGACAGGTAAACTCCCCCCTGGGACACAGTTGATGCAAACAATGCTTAAAGGCAAACAATCTGATGCAAGCATGACACTTTGACACCAAAACAACGGTGTCTTCAAGCTAGTACTGTGAGGCTGATGAGAAAGCACCACCTGATTGGTCGGAGTTTTTTCCTCACAATATCTTCATATTTTCTTTCTATACTTAGGATAGAGCTATAGGAGGAGCAAATATGCCTATTACTCTTTGGAGACCCTTCCGGGATATTGAACGTTGGCAACCTTTCCAAGAAATCGAAAACTTGCAACGTCAGATGAACCGCCTGTTTGATCGTCTTATGCCTAGCGGCGATGGAGGTGGTGCCGGAATTACCTTTGTGCCTTCTGCCGAAATGGAAGAAACTGATGACGCAGTTCACCTCAGACTAGAAATTCCAGGACTGGAAGCCAAAGATCTGGATGTACAAGTTATGGAAGACTCTGTTGCCATCAGTGGCGAACGTAAGTCTCAAACCAAGGTAGAAGAAAAAGGCATAGTGCGTTCTGAATTCCACTACGGCAAATTTGAACGGGTGATTCCATTACCCACTCACGTTCAGACCGACAAAGTGCAAGCTGAGTACAAAAATGGTATCCTCACCCTGACTTTGCCTAAATCAGAAGAAGATAAGAGGAAAGTCGTTAAGGTCAAAGTGGCTTAATCTTCTTCCTTAAAAAGCAGAAAGAAAAAATCCGAAGTTCTGTCAAGATTAAACAGGTGAGCGACGAACTGGCAAACTCAGACGAAGGCGATCGCCAGTTCGTCGCTCTAGGCATTGACGGGATCGGACGGATAATCATAACTAGGTTGCAGTCAAAGATAGTACTTCCCTCACCCCCCTCTCCCAATTTGGAACAGGGGAGGGGGAGAGGGCACGAATCGCTATATCTGAACACAATTTGGTATCAGAATAATCGCCAACAGCGTCAAAATATTTAGCGCCTGCCCTTGGAGAAAATAGCTTTTCGTAATTCCTCTGCTCCCAGTAGGATCGGTGGGCAGGCTAGCAGTAGCAACCATTGCCAAACACTTAAGGGTGCAGTTGTAAAAATATTGCTCAGTGGTGGGTAGTAAATGAAGATAAGCAATGCTGCACATTCAACTCCCACACCAAGCCATAAAAGTTGATTATTCGTCCAAGACATTCTCAAAGCAGATACCCATTCAGAACGGCAGGCAAAGAGGTTGCCGACTTGACAAGCGACGATCGCCGCCAAAGTCATGGTAGTTGCCTGATGGTAAATTGCAGTTACCGTTGGCTCAGCGGTGTGAGACAAAATTGCTGGAGTAACTTGCTGGATATCTGCGATTGAGTAGCCATGACTCCACCAGACGATCAAGAATCCCAGCATCGATACGATCGCTTCAATCACCCCCAGAAATCCGTATGCCCGCACTAGCAAGGGAAGATTGAGCAGGAATTGATGTTTGGCACGGGGTGGACGCTCCATAATCCCGGTTTCTGGTAGTTCAGCACCCAGTGCCAACGCCGGCACCATGTCGGTTCCCAAATCCACTGCGAGAATTTGCAAAATTGTCAATGCAGGTGGAATTTTGAAAATGACCATAGCTAAAAATGGCACTATTTCGGGTACGTTAGATGCCAGAATGTAGGTCATAAACTTGCGGATATTCTGGTAAATTGTTCGTCCTTGCTCAACAGCACTGACAATAGTGGCAAAGTTATCATCGGTCAGCACAATATCAGCAGCTTCCCTGGCTACATCGGTGCCGTTCATACCCATAGCAATGCCAATGTTGGCTGCTCGCAGTGCCGGGGCATCATTCACACCATCTCCTGTCACAGCTACGACTTCGCCTGAATCTTTGTAGGCTTGCACCAGTCGCAGTTTGTGTTCGGGAGACATGCGGGCAAACACTAAGCCGGAGCGATATTTCAAAATTTGCCGCAGTTGAGCATCGGAAAGATGACCCATGCCTTCCCCAGTCACAACCCGGACTCGTTCTTCTGCTAGACCAATATTACGGGCGATCGCTTCGGCGGTTAGCCCATAATCTCCAGTCACCATCGTCACCTTGATCCCGGCCTGATGACAACAGGCGATCGCTTCCTTCACTTCTGGACGGGGTGGATCGAACATAGCGACTAAACCAATGAAAATCAGGTTTTGCTCCAATTCCTGCGCTCGTTGCTCTAACAACTCACTGCAACCCTTGCGAACCGCAACCCCCAGCACCCGAAATCCCTGTCGTGCTAGGTTATCATTAGCTGTGACTACCTCATCCCTGTCTGCCTGATTTAGCTCCTGAACTGTTCCCCCCCGCAGGATAGATTGGCAGTGTCGCAACACTTCCAATGGCGCTCCCTTAGTAAAAGCCAGATAGGGAAATTCATTGGCCCACAATTGTGAAGACTGCCAGTCCAGCACCACCGTCATCATCCGTCTACGAGAATCAAAGGGGACTTCTCGCAAGCGAGGAGATTGATGTTGCAGCTGTTCCAAGTTCAATTTTGCTTTGGCAGCCGCAACCAGCAAAGCCGCTTCTGTCGGATCGCCAATTTCTTGCCAACGGCTGGGTGCAGTCAGATGAATCAAACGAGCATTGGAACAAAGGGCAGCTCCTGCTAACAGTAGATGTACCTGCCAAGAAGCTGCAAAATCAGCAGGGATGTGAACTGTACCGTTTGTGGGGTCGTAGCCTGCACCTGTAGCTTCAATCAGCAAAGATCCAACAGACCTGTTGTTACCTATTTGAGGTTGTTCACTGCTACCTTGCTGTGGTGAGGAAACCCATAAATAACGTACTGTCATTTCATTTTTGGTCAAAGTTCCTGTCTTATCGGTGCAAATAACTGTGGTTGCACTCAGCGTTTCTACGGCAGAAAGCCGCCTGACCAAGGCATTACGACGTGCCATACGCTGTACTCCCATCGCCAATGCCAGTGTTACGGTCGGTAGCAGTCCTTCAGGCACATTGGCAACAATGATACCGATCGCAAAAATGAAACTCTCCTTAACTTCCATGCCAATCAGCAAATAGCTGAGCAGGAAAACTGTAATACCCATGAGTAAAGCGATCGCTGTGATTACCCTGACAATCCGGGCTACCTGCACTTCTAGGGTGCTGGGTTCTCGCTTCACGATTGTGGTCAGATGTGCCACTTGCCCAAACTCTGTCTGGGCACCAGTAGCATAGACTACGGCGACTCCCCGCCCCGATGCAACGCTAGAGCCTGCCGATACTAAATTAGCAATTTCCGTAGGGTTAACTCGCTCCTGCAAAGGCTGTTCCCCAGGATGCAGCAGGGTTTTGCCGTTGCGAATTGGTACGACTTGACGGGGACGCACGGGGTGGGGATTGCGAGCAACGGGCAAAGATTCCCCTGTCAGTACCGAGACATCCACATAAAGGTTCTCAGCAGAAACTAAGCGAGCATCAGCAGAGATGCGATCGCCTTCTTCCAGTTGCATGACATCACCCCGGACTAACTCTCGCGCTGGGATTTGTTTCAACTGTCCATCTCGGTATACTCGCACTTGGATTGGCAATACTTTTTTCAATGCTGCAAGTGCTCGTTCTGCCTGGTATTCTTGCCAAAAACTAAAGACAGCATTGATCCAGATCACAGCCCAGATTGCCCACCCCAGTTCCGGTGTGCGGGAAATAAATGCCAAAATCCCTGCGATCCATAGCAACAAGGCCATAAAGTGGGTGAGCTGATCCGTGAAGCGAAGCCACATTGGGCGCTGAATGGTTTCTGGTAGTTCATTTGCACCATAACGCTCAAACCTTTGTCTTGCCTCATATTCAGTCAAGCCGTTGTCAGTTGTTCCCAGTGACTCATAAACAGCTTCAATGGGCAATGTCCAGACTGGTTGATGAAATGACATCATACTCCCCAAATTTTGTGGTGTTTGTGTGTAAAAACTTGGTTAGAGTGCTTAGTAGGGATTGTAAATTGTTGAGTTAATTATCAATGCAATTAGTAGATATTTAATTCGTAGTTTGTAATTTGTAACTACGAATGAATATTCATCACATTTTCCTAAACAGCGATCGCTTATTGAAGCTATTTCCGTTCCAGATACCGCAAACACAGGAAAGGTGGCTTTAGAAACCTAGCTTGTGAATCATCAAGAGTAAGTTGATTTTCTCAGTATTATTACTATTGACATTAGTGTTTTTATTAACAATAAATATTTTATATCTCAATATTATATCACGCAAGCCCATGTTATATTTACTGCGCAAACATCTAAAAATAATAGTTAAATATGCTATTATTCATCAAATTTTTCATCAAGGCTATTGCAATTATCTATGCACGCCTTAACTCAGGTTGTCCATCTACCATCGTTAGATTCAGTAATTGACTTTTCTCCTCTGACCGTTACACCAGACACGTCATTACTAGATGTAGTCACGCAAATGAGTCGGCAGCAAGCAAGTAGTGTTTTGGTAGTGGAGAATCTAACAACCGATGGCTTGCAGGTAGTGGGGTGGTTCACGCAGCAAGATGCGATCGCGCTGCTCTCCCGTGGCTTTGACTTCAGAACAGCTAAGGTTTCACAAGTAATGGTTACACCAGTAATTACCCTGAACTATTTTGAAGTTAAAAGCATTACATTTATATTATTTACTTTACGAAAGTATAAGTTGCCTATGCTACCAATTGTTGCTGAGCGAGGTCAACTAATTGGAATAGTTACATTAGACACTATTTATCAAGCACTACAAATTCTGCCTTGCTCTTCCGTTGAAGGAGAAACTGTTGGTGTAGCGGTTCTCAAAGATAAGCAACAACCTAAATTGTCGTCGAACGTGAACTGCACGGAAGAACGACTGCGTTTGTTAGAGTCAGCGGTTGTCAATGCTAATGATGCCATTGTCATCGCAGCAGCTGATGCGCTGGATGAACCATTGGGCCCGCAAATAATCTATGTCAACGAAGCCTTTACCCGGATGAGTGGTTGGTCTGCAACTGAAGTTATAGGCAAAACTCCGCGAATTCTCCAGGGTGAGTTAACAGATCGCATCCAGCTAGATCGAATTCGCGCCGCGCTTCAAGATGGTTTGCCAATCAGAGCGGAGTTAATTAACTACCACAAAAACGGTTCTACATACTGGGTTGAGGTAAACATCGTCCCAATTGCAGATCGAAAGGGTAAACTCACTCATTTTGTTTCAGTACAACGGGATATTACTAAACGCAAACTTACAGAAGAAGCACTACGCGCCAGCGAAGCCCTATTACGTGAAGTCACAGAAAACATTCGCCAAGTTTTGTTTGTGCGAGATATCAAGCAAAACAAAATAGTGTACGTTACTCCAGCTTATGAAGACATTTGGGGACGCAGCTGCGCGAGTCTCTACGAAAATTCCCTCGACTTTTTGGAGGCGATCCATCCACTCGATCGCGATCGCGTCATTGCAGGGATGAAATCTCAAGCTGCGGGGAAAAATTACAACGAAGAATATCGAATTGTGCGCCCTGATGGCGAGGTTCGCTGGATTTGTACACGAGCTTTTCCCCTGCAAAATGAACTGGGAGAAGTTTACCGTGTTGTTGGTATTTCTGAAGATATTAGCGAACTCAAGCAAGCACAAGCAGCTCTCAAGCAGGCCAATGCAGAGTTGGAAAAACGAGTAGAGGAGCGAACGCAAGCTTTACAGCAAATCAATCGTCAACTCAGACATGAAATTAGCGATCGCAAACAAGCAGAAGCTGCATTACGGCAAACTCAACAACAGCTACAGGCAATTTTAGATAACTGTCCAGCGATTGTTTACGTGGTAGATACTCAAAACAGATTCCTGCTGATTAACCGTCAATATGAAAAGGTATTTCACTGTACTAAACAACAGATTACAGGTAAAAGTATATACGTTTTTTTTAACAGTGAATTTGCTGATATATTTGCAGTCAATAATCAAAATGTCCTCACTAGTGGCAAATCCGTAGAAGCTGAAGAAATTGCTCCCCAGGAGGATGGATTACACACTTATTTTTCTGTCAAGTTTGCTTTAAAAGATGCAAATGGTGTGCCTTATGCAATTTGTGGCATTTCTACAGACATTACCGATCGCAAACACGCCAACGAGTCTCTTGTGCGTTTTCGCACAGCTATAGAAAGTAGCAGCGATGCTATTGGTATGGCTGACATCGGCGGTGAGGTAATTTACGTTAACCCAGCGTTTGTCGAATTGTTTGAGTACACTTTGGCTGAATTGCAGGTTGCTGGGGGACCGCCAGTTCTTTACATCAATAAAGCAGAGTGTAAAGAAATATTTGCAACTGTCGAGAATGGCCAGTCTTGGCGTGGTGAAGTGAAGATGCAAACCAAGAGAGGTCAGATCTTAGACATTGACCTCCGTGCTGATGCCATTAAAGATGCCACTGGTAAAATTATTGGAACTGTCGGTATCCATACTGACATTACCGAGCGCAAGCGAGTAGAAGAAAGACTGCGTTTACGCGATCGCGCGATCGCTGCTAGCAGTAATGGCATAGTTATTTCGGATGCCAGACTGCCAAATTTGCCAATTATCTATGCTAATCCTGCTTTTGAATACATAACTGGTTATTCCCTAGAAGAAGTTATTGGTAGAAACTGCCGTTTTCTTCAAGGTGCTGATACCAATCAGCCGGAAATCAAAGAACTCAGCATTGCCATCCGACAAGCACGAAATTGTACCGTAATATTACGCAACTATCGTAAAGATGGTAGCTTGTTTTGGAACGAATTAAGCGTTTCTCCTGTGTTTGACACCGACGGCAATTGCACCCACTACGTCGGCATTCAGAATGATATCACCGAGCGCATGCAGGCAGAAGAGGAACTGAGAACAGCACTAGAGAAAGAAAAAGAACTTAACGAACTCAAATCCCGCGTTGTAACCATGATTTCCCATGAGTTTCGCACACCATTGAGTACCATCCTTTCTTCTTCAGAATTGCTAGAACACTACCGCCACAAATGGGCAGAAGAAAAACAACTCTCGCACGTACATCGCATTCAAGTTGCTGTTAAACACATGACTAATATGTTGAATGATGTGCTGGTGATTGGCAAGGCAGAAGTGGGAAAACTAGATTTTAAGCCAGTACCTCTGGATTTAGTTGAATACTGCCGTTACTTGGTAGAAGAATTACAATTTGATATCAACACTCAAGATGCGATCGCTTTTAGCTGTGAATATGAATCGATACCCTGCTGCATGGATGAAAAATTGCTCGGATATATTCTCAGAAATTTACTCTCGAATGCGATTAAATATTCCCCCAATGGTAGTACTGTTAAATTTAGTCTAACTTGTCGAGAAGAGCGAGCCATACTTGAAATACAAGACCAAGGAATTGGTATTCCACAAGAAGACTTACCGTATTTATTTGAATCATTCCATCGCGCTACCAATGTTGGCAATATCCAAGGTACAGGTTTAGGACTGACAATTGTGAAAAAGTGTACAGATTTACATCAAGGTGAAATTTTTGTAACTAGTGAAGTGGGAATAGGAACAAAGTTTACTGTGGCTTTGCCATTAAAAAACGGTTAGTAGATAGTGGATAGTGGTAAACAAACAATCACCAACTACTAACTACCAACTACTAACCACTAACTACTAACTACCAACTAAAACAAATGAGGATCTTATGACCAAAATATTAGTAATCGAAGACGAAAAATCAGTACGTGAAAATCTTGTGGAATTGTTGGAAGCTGAGGATTTTGAAACTATTTGTGCTGCCAATGGACAAGTAGGTTTACATTTAGCTCTAACTGAAGCTCCTGACTTAATTTTATGCGATTTGATGATGCCAGAACTGGATGGTTATGGTGTGCTAACAACATTACGCCAAGAACTGCTAACAGCAACTATCCCATTTATTTTTCTAACAGCTAAAGCAACTAAATCTGACTTTCGTCAAGGCATGGATCTAGGCGCTGATGACTATATTACAAAGCCATTTACTCGTGCTGAATTATTAAGTGCAATTGATAGCCGCCTACAAAAACGATTTACTTTGAAACAGTATTTTTCCGATAGTCTGCAACCGAAAGCTTTTAGCTCAGAAATGCTGGTTGTAAAAAGTATTTTACACGAGGCTATTGAACAGGGGCATTTTCGACAATTTTATGTTGAATATCAGCCACAAGTAGATATTGCATCTGGTCAAATCATTGCTGCGGAAGCCTTATTACGTTGGCAAAGTCCTGAATTGGGAATGGTTGCTGCTTCAGAATTAATTCCGTTGGCAGAATCTACAGGTTTAATTATCCCTATTGGTGAATGGGTATTACAAAGTGTCTGTCAACAAAATAAAATCTGGCAAAATGCAGGTTATTTTCCATTACGTATTGCTGTTAATTTGTCAGCACGGGAATTCACTCAGCCAGATTTGAGTCAAAAAATAGTGAAATTTTTAGCAGCCAATAATTTAGAACCGGATTATCTAGAACTAGAACTGACTGAAAGCTTAATTATGCAAGATGTAAATACTGCGATCGCCACAATTAATGAATTGCGCTCCCTCGGTGTAAAAATTGCTATTGATGATTTTGGTACAGGATATTCTTCTTTGATGTACCTGAAAAAATTGCCTATTAATAAGTTGAAAATTGACCGCTACTTTATTCACAATGTTGTCAACGACTTCCAAAAGGCAGCTATTACAACGGCATTAATTCAAATGGGTCACAATCTCAATCTCCAGGTAATTGCTGAAGGCGTAGAAACAGAAGCAGAACTTGATTTTTTACGTCAATATCAATGTGATGCCATGCAAGGATTTCTCTTCAGCCGTCCTTTACCTGCAATAGAATTTCAAAAGTTTTTGTCGCTTGAAAAACTCTGGGATTCATGAAATTATTCCGATAAGCATAATATTAATGTTGTTAGTAGTTGGTAGTTACTGTTTCTTATCAATAAATACTAACTACTAACAATTATAAAGTTAAATATATTGATTTTCACTAATATAATTGGTACAGATTTGCTTAAAATAGTAGCGTTTTTAAACGCAGAGGAGCGCAGAGTCAGCGCGGAGGTACGCAGAGTGTTTTTAAGTTTTATTCGCGACGAATTTATGGTTTAAATATACTAATCAGTAAATATTTTATTGTAAAGTTATGGCAAAGCGATCGCTCCAAGCGTCAGCCCAAGGCATTAAAAAAGCCAAACAGGCTTTTAGGCGTAAAAACTGGACGCAAGAATATCTAGCTGGTGAAGTAGGTTTAGAAACTCGTCACCCTATTTGGAAGTTTTTTACTGGTAAACCTGTTGACCGCCAAGTCTTTCAGGAGATTTGCTTTGTCTTAGAATTAAACCCAGAAGAAATTGCTGAACAGCCTACTATTGAGGATGAATCAATTCCTTTTGAGACAATACCGGAAAATACTTCAGATATTGATGTCTTAGTACAAAAGGCGCGTTTGGCTCACCAAGAGAAAATTCAGGCTCAGTGTGGCACTTTGCACCTTTTAGATATTGCTAGACCCATCGAGTTAGATGACCTTTATGTAGAAGTCAATGTTTTTGAGGAAATCACTAGTCAAAGATGGCTAGAAATTGCCGATTTACAAAAGTTAGACTCGAATGATTTTGACCGTTTTAGCTTAGGTAACATCAATCAACAATGGATTACCGGTTTAGAGGCAGTTTTAAAATATTCTAAGCTCATGGTTTTGGGTAAAACAGGTTCTGGTAGAACTACTTTTTTGCAATCAATTGCAATTCATTGTAATCAAGGTAAATTTCAGCCAGATTGCTTACCAATTTTTATCAGTTTGAAACACTTTGCCGAAAATACTAGTGAAGATTATCAAATTAACTTATCAAAATATCTTTATCAAGAGTTTAGTGAGTGTGGTATTTATGAAGCAGACCTATCTACAATATTTTCTCATGGTAAAGCAATAATATTGTTGGATGGTTTAGATGAATTAACAGATGAAGATAGCGAGAAAGTTATCAGAGAAATTCGCAATTTTAACGAAAAATATTATAAAAATATAATAATTATTACTTGTCGTATTGCTGGACAGCAATATAAGTTTAAAGGATTTACTGTAGTTGAAATCGCCGATTTTAGTAAATCACAAATCGCAGCTTTTGCAGATAAGTGGTTTGTGGCTGTAGCTAAAAACTCTCTCTGGGAAGGAAAAGCAAAAGCTTCTGAGTTTATGCAGAAGTTAGAATTGCCAGAAAATCAGCAAATTCTTGAGTTAGCAACCACACCGATTTTGCTAAATCTCACTTGCTTAGTATTTCAGTTTTTAGGAGATTTCCCTACCTTACGTTCAGAACTCTACAAACAAGCATTGGAACTATTATTAGTGCGTTGGGATGAAGCCAGAGGCATTAAACGAGATGAAGTTTATCGCAATTTGTCATTGATACATAAAATTAAGTTACTTTGTCGTGTCGCGACAACTACCTTTACTCAAGGAGATTACTTTTTTCCAGAGACTAAAATACAGCAACTCATTGCCGACTATCTACGCCAGCTTCCCCATCCACCAACGGATTTAGAAGCATTGCAACTCGATAGTAAAGCTGTGCTAAAAGCTATTGAAGCGCAACATGGATTATTACTTGAACAAGCACGGGGAATTTATTCTTTTTCTCATTTGACTTTTCAAGAGTATTTGACCGCGAGAGAAATTGTTGCTAGTGCCAATTCCCAAGCGCTGCAAGAATTTGTCACCCATGTGGGGAAAAAACGTTGGCGAGAAGTCTTTTTACTTGCTGCGGGAATGATGCAACCAGCAGATGATTTATTGTTGTTAATGAAGCAACAAATAGATATCTTAGGAATATCAAATCAAAAATTACAAAATTTTCTCGTTTGGTTAGGGGAAAAATCTTCTACAGTCAATGGATCTTATTACCCCGCTAGCGTGCGTGCCTTTTACTTTACCCTTGCTCTCCCTCCGGATCATCCTCTAGCTCATAACCAAAATTTGGCTTTATCTTTGGATCGTCGCCTAGCTGGAAAACTTGCTGTTGATTTAGCCTTAGACTTGGCTTTAATACATGCCCTTGCTGTTAGTCTGAAGATAACTGGTGATATTTTCTGTCAACGCTTGTCTGCGATCGCTCTTGCCCTTGACTTGCAACATTTACTACAGGATCGTCCTGCTTTAGAACAATCTCTGCAACAGCTACACGCCGAACTTCCATCTCCACAGGAAAGTAGAATAACTCTCAAGGCATGGTGGCAAGCGAATGGAGAAACTTGGACTGGTAAGTTGCGAAATCTCATTGTTAGCGATCGCCAAATTGGTCACGATTGGCAGTTCGATGAAAGCGAGTTGCAAATATTACAGCAGTATTGGAATGCTAACAAGTTGCTGCTAGATTGCCTCAATAATGCTGGGAATGTCACTTTCACTACGATTAGATCAATAGAGAAAAATTTGTTTTTAGTCAACAGCTAGTTTGACCGTCAATGAGAAATTGAAGCGGGTCGGTTTATCGATACAGTAATGATGCTGAACGAGAGGCAAAATAGTGAGTCGAATAGTTTTAACCACACTCGGTTCTTTGGGCGATCTACATCCCAAAATTGCGATCGCGCTTGAATACAGCTTCAAACAGCCTCAATAAATCAGCTCGTGGTTCTTGGAACCGCGATCGCGGCACGGGCTACAAAATTGTTTTTGTTCCTTTTGATACTAAAAGACAACCACAAAATTACTATGAAGATTTTCTCGCTGGTTTTCTACTAGATCCATCTATACCAACGACTTGGGGACGTCCAGTGGGTTTGCTTATCCTACCCGATGGCAGTCTAATTTTTACCGAAGAAGCCAATAATCGGATTTATCGAGTTCAGTATACTGGTTAGTTGTTTGTCCTTTGTCCACTACGTAGTGGAGTCCAAAGTCAAAAGTCTATAGCTTAAAAAAGAATGATTGACCCTTGACTCTAGACTCTAGACTCTTGACTCTAGACTCTTGACTCTAGACTCTAGACTCTTGACTCTAGACTCTTGACTCTTGACCAAATTTAAAACCATCCTTCTTGTTCCAGAGTTTCAATCAACTGTAGTCCACGAGGATCGCCTACTCCCAAAAGTGCGGCTTTGGCATCTTCCCGTACTCCCAATTCTTCATCCTCAGCAAAGGCTTGAATCAAAGCATCAATGGCAGTTGCATAGACGACATTAGAAGGCAGTTCGCGGCACAACTGTCCAATTGCCCAAGCGCTGTTACTCCGCACTGGTGCGATAGGATCTTGCACTAAAGCTTCAATCAACGGTGGTATCGCCCCAACAACAGCTTCATAACCTACTTGCGCCATCTGTGCTAAAGAACTAGCAGCCCACAAACGCACTGCGGAAATATCGGTTCTCAAAGCATCTGCTAGGGGTGCCAAACAACGGCGATCGCGGCAGTTACCTAAGGCCCAAACCACTCCTTTGCGTACATACCCATTCCAATCTCGTCCCAACTGGGCAATCAACGGTTCTACAGCATCTGGGCTGGGGTTGCGTCCGAGTCCATATGCCGCACTCACCCTTACTAACGGACAAGTATCAGTTAACAGGCGAATCAAATGGGGAGTCGCGCGTGCATCTTCTAGATCGCAGAAAGCACGCGCTGCCAGCATTCTCTGCTGTGGCTGGGGATGCTCTAGTAGCGGTAGCATTTCCTCTGGATCGGGTTTTGGAACTTCTGACTCTGCGGTCAGCGGTTCCATTTTATCTAGAGGGCTTTCTAGCTCCACTTCAGCATCGAGTAGGCTAAGGTCATCTTCGTCGTACATACATCAAAATTACCATTACTTTGAGTAGTTAGTAGTTAGTAGTTAGTAGTTAGTAGTTAGTAGTTAGTAGTTGTAGAGACGTGCCATGGCACGTCTGTACATTAGTTAGTAGTTAGTAGTTGGTAGTTAGTAGTTAATTGTTTACCACTATCCACTAACCACTAACCACTAACCACTATCCACTATCTACTAACAGTCACCATACAGAGACTTAACCATCCACAACGATTGGGTTTGATAACCGAGGTGATTGTAAAGACCTAGTGCTGCTTGGTTAGATTGAAACACTTGCAACCCCATTTGGCGATCGCCTCTTTTTTTTGCCCAGTCTTCTGCATACTGCATTAAAGCTGTACCAATGCCCCGTCGCCGATGTTCTGGTACAACGTAGAGCAGAAATATATGAGCATGGCGATCGCCTGTGACTTGGTTGATTGCATTTCCCATCCAGAGACAGGCTACGGGGTGATGGGGTGATGGGGTGATGGGGGGATGGGGAGAACTTAATTCTATATTCTCCCCACCTCCGGTTCTCCCCACCTCCCCATCTTCCTCTACCCACCACAAGGGAGTTTGGCTGGAGAAGTATTGTTCAACCGTGCGTGCCAGATGAGAAAAATCCCCGGAAGGAAACATCTCCTGGTAAGTCAATTGCATGAACTTTACCAGCAACGCCCGATCCAAACTTGAGCCATGCCGAATACAGTACCCCGGTAGCAGTTCCTCTGCCAAACTAGAGTTTTTGCTCACTGGTATTTTGCTGTTATGACAAGTTGAGGTGAGGACAAGAATACAAGGGGAAATTGAAAGCAATATTCATATTCTCCCCATCATCCCATCTCCCTATCCCCCCATCTTCCTCAATGGGTGCGGGTGCTGCCATATCCCCAGGTAAAAAGATCCGGGCGCTGACTGCGACAAGGGCAAATAAGAAAATCAACACTACAAGTAACGGGGCAATATACTGACGAAATATAGCCATTTTGAAATTGTCAGGGGACTTTCCTGAGAAATAACTGAATATTTGTTAAGATGTCAGGATTTATTTTAGCAAGAAGACAGAGGGGTAAATATTACTTCCTCTGTTGAGAGTTCATCCTTTACCCGTCTTCCTTCTTCTTTTACCTGCGATCGCGTTCTAAGTCGGCGATCGCTCTTTCCCAATACCAACTTTCTGGCATCTTAGGATAATCTTGCCTTGCTTGCTCTACTAAGCGTTCTGCTGCGGCTGTATCACCATCCAACATCGCGATCAGCCTGTTTTTGAGAGGATTATCAACTATACGTTGGGTTGTTAGTTGGGTTGTTGGTTCATTTGCAGGCTGGGATTGACCTGCTGTAGACGATTGAGACTGCTGTCTCCGCAATTCCCAAAATAAAACGTAATAAAGCGTGGCAAAAATTAAAATTAGGCTGAATGTTCCGAGAAAAGTGAGGAGGTTAAGTCCGAGATATCCCAAAACTAATTGGGAAAGAACGTAGCCAAGTAAAAGTCCTGTTAATAAAAGAATAGTTGTGGCAATAACAATTATTAGTTTCTGCCCCATACATCATCTTCCTCATCTTCGAGTCCTGGTCTGGGAATTGTTATTGGTTTATGGTTCCAAGGGGCAAAGACAGGCAGCAAGAGCAACCCTGGCACGGCAGCGACGATCGTAATTAAGAAAAATGTAGACCATCCCGTGCTTTTTGCTATTGACCCAGATGGGGCAGCCAAAATATCTCGGCTGACAGCCATCAAACTGGAGAGCAATGCATACTGGGTTGCGGAAAACCGCTGGTTGCAAAGACTCATCAAAAAGGCAACAAAGGCTGCTGTTCCCAATCCACCACAGAAGTTTTCTATATTAATAGTAACTACTAGCAATTGGTAATTTTGGGCGAATTGGGGTTGAGCAAGTATAAAGTAAGCGAAGTTACTCAATGCTTGCAACACACCAAAGACCCAAAGTGAGCGATTAATACCTATTTTGCTTAAAATTACACCACCTACAAGGGCTCCAACAATAGTAGCAATTAATCCCATTCCTACCTGTATTGCCCCAATATCAGTTTTGGTGAAACCTACTGTGAGTAAAAAGGGCGTAGCCATATTACTCAACAAGGCATCGCCTAGTTTATATAGGGTAATAAAGACTAAAATCAATAATGCTTGGATAACGCCCTTGCGCTGGAAAAATTCCCCAAATGGCAAGATAACCGCTTCGGCTAAAGAAGCTGGAGGGCTAATTTGCCGTGGTTCTGGCGCAAATAAGCAGCCAAAAATACCAATTACCATCATACCTGCCATCAACAAGTAAACCGAAGACCAAGGCATCCGGTCAGCAAGTATTAGTCCCAAAGAACCTGCTATTAATAATGCCACTCGATAACCTAAAATGAAGACTGCTGCACCAACGCCCATTTCTAATTCTGTCAAAACGTCGGTACGGTAGGCATCAGCAGCAATATCTTGAGTCGCACTCAAAAAGGCAATGACTATAGCGTTGATGGCTAAAAGCTGTAATGCTTGTTTGGGTTGTTGAAAAGCCATGAAGGCGATCGCTACCATCAAGGCAATCTGCATCAAAATTAACCAACCCCGCCGTCTCCCTAAAAATGGCAGTGTAAACCGATCTAAAAATGGCGACCACAGAAACTTGAAGGAATAAGGTAAACTGGCCAGGCTAAACCAGCCAATCGCCCCTAAATCTACCTGTTCTTCGGTCATCCAAGCCTTAAGGGTAGTACCGATTAACAATAAGGGCAAACCTGATGCAAAGCCTAGCAATAATAAAGCCGCCATTTTGCGGCTTTCAAATACCTTCAGCAGAGATTGAATTTGTCTCACTATTTTTTACATTCCTCATACAAGTAAAAGGTAGAAGGCAGTCCCAATGAAAAAATTTCACCACTATGCATGAAAATGGGCATTGGGCATTGGGCATGGAAATTTCTATTCCCCCAACCCTGTTCCCCCAACCCTGTTCCCTTCTTTCAAGGCAGAAGAGAAAATTCGCTGCTTCTGTTCACAGAATTTTTTTGTTGATATTTTATGTTCAATTATGTCCACCTAGTTAACCTGGTTAATATTTCTCAGTAATTGCAATTTGATTTACCTTTTTAATTTTGATCGGGGATTGAAATATATTGCCATAACTGATGTGTAATTTCATGCCAAGTTGGCTTAACAAGGCAGTAGGCAGCAGTTGACAATAATTTATTAACTTTCGTTAAGCTGATAAACTTGATGTCCTCTTATTTCTACCTTGTGTTCAGCGAGACATTTTGCCCAACCTTCACGAGTACCAATATCGCTTTTGTGCTTGAGTAAGCCCAATTCTTGTTCTTTTTGAGTGAGTTGAGCAAATTCTTCGTAGAGCGAATAATTAGGAGTAACAAATGTCTCTTTACGGTGGAGAATAGGCGGATTTGCTCTACTTGCGTAGTCTCGGTGAGTAATCTCTAAAGTTTTTAAGTCAATAGTAATACTTGCTTTTAGTGCCGGATGGGGATCGGTGTCAAATTCTGGGTAAAGCAGGTAAGATATCTGTGGTTTTTCAGTACAAAATTTTATCAATGTTGTATCATCTACACGCCAGATAGTGCGGCTAGCACAACCCTCATAAATTCTTAATAGAGGGTCAATTTCACATAGTGCGGAAATATGTACGTATAAAGCATTACGTGTGTGTTTACCAATTTTGCTTTTTTCGCAAGTAGCTTTGACTACACTGGGTTTTCCTAAGCTAAAAAGCTTGGCATCAGCTACTTCGCAAGCTTCTTCGTAGCTGCCAAAAAAGGCTTTAATGTCATGGCGCATTTCTGGTGCTAGCTTGTGCCATGAAGGACGACCCTGAAAGTGGGTAAGAGCGAGATAAACTTGAATATCTAGAGAACGACGATAAGCGATCGCATCCCATTCGGCTTCATCAGTTGCTTGCAAAACCACAGCAAAAGCCCGGCGGAAGTTACCAAACTCCCTTAATAATTCCTGTTCGTTCTCCAATTCACCCTTGACTGGCAATCTACCGCGTGTTGTATAAAAAGCCATGAGTGGTTGAAGCATATCTTGGTAGTCTTCAAACCGCTTGGTAGGGATGCGGACTCTTGGCGTGGAGGTTTTAGAGAAAAAGCGTATAGCTTTGTAAGCTTCTTTTTCGGCTTCATCCCGAAACACAAAGTAAATACCTAGCGCTACAGGCACGGCATCTACATTTAGTGTTTCATCAATGTATTTTTTGAGTTCTTCTTGCTGGTAATATTTCTGAAACGTATTGTGGCGGGTAACAACACCGTCGCCATAAGGTATGAGACTGCGGCTAGGGGCGTTAATCAGGACTTGGGCAGCAACAATTAATACTTTGCGCGTCAGTTGCCAAGCTGCTAGCAGGGCTTGACGCCGTTCCTCTGTGTCTTCAATGACATTCAGAATGTAGCCCAAATTAACAACATCGGCGGGAATGCGATCGCGATCGGGATAATAGTAAGGGTCCCAACCTGCACTGGTGTAACCTAAGTTTGCCACTCGCTCGACATCACCGCCGTAGCCGCAGCCATAATCAAAAAACGTGGTATCTTTGTTTAAAATTGACCACTCTATTGCCAATCGCACGGGGCGAGACAAGTCAATACGAAAAATTGCAGCTCTGTGACGTTCAATTTCGATGTAGCTCTCGGACATAAGAGCATTTTGACTTTGTTAGTAGTTAGTAGTTGTAGAGACGTGCCATGGCACGTCTGTACATTAGTTAGTAGTTAGTTGTATTCCTACTAACCATTAACCACTAACCATAATTTCAATTCTTGGTCGCTAATTCAATCAAATCTTCAATTTTCTTGATATTTGGATCGCCTGCTAAGTATCCAATACCACGATGCAAATGCAGGCGAAATTGTGTAGCTAAAGTTTCTTTATCAGTTCCGAGTCCATCATTGTAGCAGCGTTGTTTAAGTGCCAGCAAGAGAATATCGGACATTTCGCCACCAAAGACACGCCAAGTCATCTCGACGTTGCTATCTTGGGGAATTGGCACTGGGGAGGGTGCGGCGGGTTCGCTGAGAGAACGGCAAAATGCCCAACGGCATATAATGTTCCATTGGTCAAGTTTAGTAATGCGTTTGAGTTTGGTAAGTTGGTCTTTGGCTGTTTGAGAAAGTTTGATACGTTCAATAGTAGTTTCCATAATAATCCGCACAGCGAATTGAAATGAATCTTTCTTGGTGTCTTGGTGTCTTAGTGTTTCAAAAATGATTTTTCTACCACCAAGACACTAAGACACTAAGAGCTTAATAGTATCTCATTCATTACCAAAAATACCCTGGTTGTATGGTTGTTTGGCGAGTAGATGAGTCGTATTTGAGGAGGTATTCGCGGGCGATCGCTTCGTTTTCTCGCAGGGTTTGCACTTCTTTTTCTCCGATTTCTGTATCAGTGGAAAGAAGAATCACTTGATGACTGGCAGAGGGAAAGTAACGTTCAACTAGGTTACTGCGGTGAGAAGAATCTAGTCTGCCTAGAGGTGTATCAATAGCTATTGGTAAGCGGCGTCCGGAAACTCGTGCTAGTCCCCAAAGGAAGGCGATCGCTAAGAGTTGTTTTTCTCCTGCGGAAAGGCGGTGTTTAGGAACTGGTTTACCCTGTAAATCATACAGAGATAGGCTAAAAGTATTAGTATCAATGGCAATGCGATGCACTAAATCAGATTTGTGCAGAAGATAGCGAAAGCACTCAGTTACTTCATTTTCCAATTTATTTAATTTTCTCAGAGTCAAACGCTCCCGGAACAGTTTCAGTGTTTCTTGAACTCTCACAGAGGCGATAATAATATGTTCTTTATTCTGGCGTTTAATTGTATCGTCAGTATATGCTTTTAAGTCCTTTTTTAACTTCTCAATCGCCGCTTCTAGTTCTGCTAAACGGCGTCTAGCTATCTCACAATTAGCTTTTGCTTCAGCAACTTGATTTTGTGCTGCTCGCATCGCATCACGCAGTTTATTATATTCTTCTGGTGATGCTGCTGTTTGTACCTGTCTTTCCAGAGAAATAATTTCTTCTTCTTTAGTGATGAGATTTGCTAATTGCTGTTTAGCAGAATTTTTGGCATTGTGTAAGTAATAAATAATATTACCCAGTTGACTGAGAGCTTCATCATCAGCTAATAACCAAAGTTCCTCTTGTAGAGACGCAACCTGGCGCGTCTCTACATCTTGATCAAGAAATGATTTTATTTTTGAAAATTTATCTTCAGGAATACCTAAATTATGAATTAAATTGAGTAAGCTTTGATCTCGTTCAAGTAAAATATCCAATGCTATTTTTGACTGTTGATAGCGAAATTCTTTTTCTCCTTGCGCTTGTACCTGAGTGAGTAGCGGTTGAATTAACGCCAGCGGTAAAACATCAGCCGCTAATTCACACATTCCCTGACGAATTTGTTCAGCTTCCGCAGTTCTTTCTTCCTTTTGTTTTTCTAACTGACTGCTTTCTGCGGCAATTTTACCACCTTCATAAACAAATTTATCAATAGCTTCTTGTTCATGCTTCTCTGCTGTTTTTAATTGTTCTTGTCGAGACGCATGTTTTTGCGTTTGCTCATGATATTCTTCTTGCAACTGTTTAAGATTTTCTTCGATTTCCTCTAAATTTGCTAACTCTTGAGTATCAGCAACTTCCTTACGTTTGCGATTGACTAAAATATCTATATCAACTGCTAAGCGTTCCGCTAATTCTAGTCCTAAAAGTGCGCGAATTGCATCTACTACAATCGGTGGCGGTACTTCTTGTTCTGCCAGTTCCTTAACTTGTTCGCCGTCAAAGAGAAACAAGTTGGAAATTCCTAATGGGAGCAGATTTTCAATATACTCATCCCAAATATTCACTAAAGCCTCAACAGGCCATGTATCATCATCACCTAAAATGCCTAAATGGTCTTTACCATCTTTAGGATTTTTTTCCCACGTCCGCACGATTCTGTATTTGACTGGTTGGTCATTTTCAATATGTTCAAAAACTAATTCAATGCGAGTTTTTTCTGTTGGTGGTGTGTGGCTATTAACGCATTGAGAAAGAAAATCGGTATAACTTAAATTTCCACGGGTAGAACATTGAGCGCGATGTCCATAAAGTGCTAGACGAATGGCATCCATCAGCGTTGTTTTTCCTCCGCCATTCATCCCGCCTAAAAGGATGATTGGGCAAGTATTTTCAGCAAATTGAGGGTCAAGATTAATGACTTGACGTCCACTGTATGGGCCAAAATTTTCTAGAACTAGTTCAAGAAATAACATAGTGATATTTTTATATTTAATTCTCGCGTTAAGAAGCCATTAACCGTGAAGTAAATTTACGGCTATGTTCAAATTTGAATTCTAGGCTTAAATCGATGATATTTTTTGCATAAAACCGTAGCGAATTTAAGTTTGGAATTTAAACGCAAAGGTACGCAGAGGTAAGCGCAGAGGGGCGCAGAGTTTTAGGCTAAGAATTTGTGCCATTGTGTACTAAGTGTCTCTATTTTGAAATTTGATATTTCCCCAAGTCTTTGGTTTGGTAGCAGATTCTGTAGTAGATGATTTGTCTTGGGGACTTGCAGTTAAATTATCAGTTACCTCATCCGTTGCGACAACATCTCCTAAAGTAAGCTGCTTTACCTTTTCTACGTCAGCTTGAGCAACCGCTGTTTTCAAATCTCTTTTTAAATGAGCATTTTTAATTGCTTCTTCTTGGGAACGGGAACTAGTTTCAAAACATTTTTCAAGGGCATCATATATGCCTACACGGCGAGCCATTTTACGATACTGGCGTTCAGTGTCTAATAGCTTTGCCATCAGTTCTAAGTGCATGGCATCGCCTTCACAAATTTCTTCTAGTACTGCCCATTCATCGCTACCTAAGAGACTATAGCCAGCACCAGGACGCGGATCTTGGAATTCTTCTCCAGTCACTTCTTGATATATGCGGGGTAAACTATCATCAAATTCGTGTTTTTCTTCTAACCAAATGCGGCGAATTTCGCTCATTTCTTCTGGAGTAATTAGGGTGATATC
Source organism: Fischerella sp. (assembly GCF_013388695.1). NCBI lineage: Bacteria > Bacillati > Cyanobacteriota > Cyanophyceae > Nostocales > Hapalosiphonaceae > Fischerella > Fischerella sp. The sequence continues at coordinate 21,699 of NZ_JACAEU010000164.1, read as the reverse complement.
GCGCATATTTTCTGGCGCAGTGTTTCGGATTTGTGTTTGCGCTTCTAATACTCTTCTTAGCCAATGTTCCCGCCAATATTTGGTATAGGGACCGGGTATTGGTTCTACTGAAATTTCATTATCTACATTGCGTTCAAAGAGTTGGACTTCACCCCAGATGCGTCGGAAGTCCCTCTTATCGTGGTCTTCTTTAATATCTAATTCATTGCGGATATCCAACAGAGGCTGCATCCATTCTTTTTCTTCGTCATTTTGAATCATTGCCTCCATCGATTTATCTTTATTAACTATTGTGCAAATCCAGCAGCCAAATCGTGAATCTCCACAACTGGGAGTAGAAGTATCTACAACCAAGGGACATTCATTATCTGCCGTAGCACCCCGATACATAGCAAATAAGTCTTTATTATTACCTCCCCAAGGGTTTTGCCACTGATTTAAATAAATCCATACTTCATCGTTTCGCCAATCTTCTATTGGGGTGTAAATCAGAGAGTTAGGTAGACTAGCATTAGGACTAAGGCGATCGCGTACTCTACCTATTTGATGTTTTTGCATTGTCGCAGCACGTTTGCTGCTTTCAGCTTTGCGAGTACCTAAGACAAGAATTGTTTCACCATTGGCTCTAACCATCTCTCGGATGAAATGGTTAGCAGGATTAATTTTCAAACGTTGGGTACACCAGCGAAACTGGTTGCGTGGTGCTGGGTAGCCTTTGCCAATCAAATTTACCCAGAATGTATCTTGAACTACTGGTTGAAGCAGATGGGGTTCAATCGGCATCCCCTGTACTTTTGCAGCAGATTTGAGCTGCTGCATAGATTTACGAACCCAAGCAGAAACTACTGGGTTTTCTACGAGTGTATCTGTTGTAATAACATGAATTGTCTTTGTTCGTTTTTCTGGAGGAAGAGTGGCGATCGCATTCCAAACTAGCTGTAAAGTTACGGAACTGTCTTTACCCCATGATACGCCCATGATCCAGGGTATTTCATCTGAGCAGTATAACTCTTGTATTTCAGTGGTGAGAGCTTGGATATCTTCCACTAACTCTGCCACAGTACGCGGTTGCTGATTTTTAGTTTCTGGCTGTTGTGCTGTAGCCATTTCTCCCTACCTCTGAAAACACAGGTGATTTTCACCTCATCTATTGCACCAGTAGAACCCCACCCCCTCCCCGCAAGCGAGGAGGGGAGAAGATTGTGTACTGCAAGTGCAACGCTAGTATTGTAAACCTTAAAGGTTTTTAAAAACTTTGCTAATTAGATCCATTTTTGTAGAAAATTAATCTGGTTTATAATTCTAGATTTTAAAAAATAATATGGATGAAAGTGCAATTTACCCAACTGCTGACATTGCCAGCGAGTATCTAGAACGAGAAAACAAGGATAAACAGGTACTAGCTATTCTGCTAGAAAAGTTTATGAACCAAAAAGACCAGATTTTGGTTCAAAAAACTGAGATGGGAGGGACTGAGGCATATGTAGGCTCTGTTACCTTAGAATGGTTTGCGGGTCGGGTTCGCTTTGCGTCTGCTTTACCCCTGCTTCAGCAAAAATACAACTCTCAAACGGATAATATCGAGATTGACGCGGAAAGTATTGACGAGATTCAGCAGCGTCCGCTTGATTGGTCACGTCAACTACCCTTAGCGCAGTATTTGGCAGGCCGAAAAAATCACAAGTTTCCGCCTGTGCTAGTAGTGATTAACCAACCGTGGGTGGATAATCCCAAAGCTGCTGAGTGGGATAGCCAAGGAACGGCTATAAAGCCTACCACAGTTTTTACACCTTTAGATCAAGAAGGTAAGGTGGGTTTATTAAACATTTCTGAAGAGAATGTGACCATTTATGCACTGGATGGTCAGCATCGACTAATGGGGGTGCAGGGGTTGATGGAGTTGCTGAAAACTGGCAAACTCCAACGTTACAAGAAGGATAAAAGCCCTGACGACACTTTTATTACAGTGGATGACTTGATTGAACAGTATCATGTTCAGCCTGCTCACTTGCAAAGCTTGCCTAAAGAAAAAATCGGTATTGAATTCATCTGTGCGGTTGAGAAAGGAGAAACTCGTGAACAGGCAAGACGACGGGTGAGAAGTATCTTTGTTCATGTCAACCTGATGGCTGCACCTTTGACTAAAGGTCAGTTAGCACAGCTGAATGAGGATGATGGTTTTTCGATTGTTGCCAGAAAAATCGCCGTGACGCATCCGCTTTTGGAACAACGGGAAACCCGAAAGCCTCGCGTGAATTGGAATAGTGCGACGGTTGCAGCCAAGTCAACAGTTTTGACAACACTGCAAGCACTTAAAGATATGTCTGAACGATACTTGGGACAAAAGTTCCCTCACTGGAAACCCTTAGACAAGGGTCTAATTCCCATGCGTCCAGAGGATGAGGAACTTGAGAAGGGAATACAGGAGTTTCACAAGCTGTTTGATTATTTAGCAAGCCTTCCCAGTTATAAGATTTTAGAAGATGAAGATACACCAGCCTTGCGACGATTCAGCTTTGAAAAGGATGGAGGCGAAGGAAATATGCTTTTGCGTCCTGTTGGTCAAGTCGCTTTAGCGCAAGCTTTGGGCATCTTGATTTTCCGGAAAGGATTTAAGCTGGAAGACATTTTTAAGAAGCTGCGGAAGTTCGATCAGCAAGGCGGGTTTAGTGGTATGGAGTTCCCGCAGTCCATTTGGTACGGCGTTTTATATGACCCAAATAAAAAGCGGGTGCAGGTGGCTGGACGGGATCTGGCGGCGAAGTTACTGATTTATATTTTGGGTGGAATTCAGGATCAAATGGAACGTGCAGAACTTCGTAAGGCTTTGGCTGATGCTAGAAGGGTAGAAAATAAAACAATAAGTTTTGATGGTAAATTTGTGGAACCCAAGCAGGTAGGACTTCCATCTATTTTGTAGTTACTAACAATTACTCGTCTTGGGATAAATTGTTATGCTACTTTGGTACGTAATGTATTAAAGGAGTCTAATTTGTGGCATGGCTACATGGCAATGATGCTGTGCAACAGCTAAGTGAAAACGTAATTTTGTACGATTTAACGCAGATGCGTGGGAATAGTGCTGTTTTAAGCCGCATCCCCAATCATATTGGTGGTGTCTACGCTTGGTATCGTCGCTTTGAGATTGATCCTAGTGCAAGACATGATCCTGAAGTCTTCGTTAATTATATTCTTAAGGAACTTTCTAAAGATCACTCTGCTCCCCGAGAGACAAGACTTCCCCCAGCACATAGGATAAGACTTCAACCAGACAATTCATTTTCTAAAGAACTTTTGTTGAAAGAGTTAGCTGCCGACTCATCTTTTCGTCAACCGCTCTTTATGCTCCTAAACAACTCCCTTATATTTCAGCAACCGCTATATATAGGAAAGACGACGAATTTATATTTTAGAATTAGTAACCATCTTAGCGAAGGAAGTATTTTACGCGATCGCCTTGCGGCTGCTGGTCACAATATTAATAGGTGCAGGCTGATTTAAGTTTTTAACAAAAGGCACTCATACGGTAACTCAAGAGAGGAATTTACTTAAATCGAATTCCTCATCTTCTTTTTTTTGCTTAAATCTTTCAGAACTTAGAATCAATAAAAGTCGCTCTGAGTAGTCTACCGCTCCTCGTAGTTCATTTTGCAAAATTTCCAATCCACCATTAGCATACTCTTCAAAAATATGGATGCGCTGCTCGTCAGCCGTATCGTCATCGCCTAGAATTTTAATGTCTTTTGTTTCGGTGATAGCCAACAAATTAATTAACATAGTGAAGCTAGTAGCAAAATAATCCTGTCGGAGTGGAGATAAATCTTTAGCGATTCCCTCCAAAGGAACTCGCTTTTTATACTTTGTCCCCAACGCCGCTGCAAATACCATCACTTCTACATACGTTTGGAAAGGGCCAGTTGTATCCTTTGATGCTACTAAAGCTTTCACTAACTCAACTTTGTCTTTGGCAATTTTGATTCTATTTGCAGCCATTGTTCTGATATATACTTTGTTGCAATTTTAACCGAAAGCAAAAGTGATGTCTAACGATTAAGTTGCTAAGCGTTTACTTAGTCTTGTCTCTCTGCGGTTCATTTTTCTGAACATATCTGCGCCAGTGCGATCGCACTCCTCTCGTCTTGGCGTCCTTGGCGTCTACCCTGCGGGAAGCCGCTTGCGCGTCTATGGCGGTTCGTTTATCCAAACAAGCGATCGCACCCTATTTACATCCGTGTAATAAAATACAGCATTCTTAAAAACCCATAAGCGAAATCATCAAGTGTTTACTTGTAAGCAACGCAACCATACATAAAAACTGGCTCTTTATTCTCAACTAGAATAGATGATGGTTCAGCCTGCCATGCAGCAACTGGTACAATGTCATGAGTAGTTAATTGCCAGCGTCCAAGCAATGGACGAATTGTTGTAGGGTTCCGCATATATAAAGGCTCACCTGTTGATTCAAGCAATTCTAAGACTTTGGGATACTGCATTCCCGCCTCGCCATCAAAGTCCAATGCTAGGAAACTTCCCGCAGGAACCCAATCATAAAGCGTATCAAGCACATTAGCTAGAGTTTCATCAGGGATAAAATTTGATCGTGCGAACACAAATGCACGCAGATTAACACAGATAATTTATTATTGTGCATCTTTGTGTATCTTTTAATTTACACGATTTACCTCAATAATCTCTGTGTATTCAAATTCATTCGGACTTTGTTTAACCAAAGGATATCTCTCTCCTCCCAACTCAATATAATCCTGTTCGCAATCAGGTTTGGAAGAATAGTAAACCAATACATATTCTCTACCTATTTTCTCTGCTATTTCTGCTGCTACTTCACCCCGCCATTGCGTTTTAGTCACCAATACGACTAATTGATTTGCTAATTTAGGAATTATTCTAGCAATCTGCCGACGATTAACTTCATCCAAACTACCAAAGGGTGAATCCATGACTATCGGCAAAGTGCTAGTATCTGGCACCATTAACATTTTTCTTTGACTCCATTCCCTTACTCTGTCGATAATACCGCCGATAAACGATAAACTGAGGATTTGATTTTCACCTGTAGAGGCTGCTACTGGTGCTTCTATACCTGCTGTATTTTCCACCAGCGTTAGCTCATATCGATCGCTAATTTTAGGAGTGTAAGGTGTAAACGAAATTTCACTAAATATTTCTTGTACCCGCTTTTCTAGTTGTAAGCGAAATTGTTGTTCTTGTCGTGACTTTACTAAAGTTAAACGTTCAATAGCATCTTGGGTAGCCGCAATGCGTCGTTGTGCTAGCGCTTGCCTTTCTTCATTTAGTTTCTGCTTGGTGATTTGTTTGCTTAAAGTTTCTATTTCCGTTTTGTAATTAGCTATTTGCTGTTGGTTTGCACCTTGTTCTAAGGTTAAATCTGTAATTTTTTCTTCAATCTCATCCAAGCGTTTTTGTAGATTGCGAATTTCTTCACTTGGATCTTTTCGCAATCTTTCTTGAATGTTATCTAAATCTGCTTCTATTTGAGATATATTTTGCCTTAACTGATTGATTTCCGCTTGTTCTCTATCAATCTCTTCCCAAAATCCTACTGCTTGTTTATCTATTTCATCAACTTGAGCGCTCATGCGAATAGCAGTTTCCTCTACTAATGATGAACCGGCTCTATCTAGCAAGCTTTTGACATTTTCGTGCGAGTGATTCCCCTCCTGTAATTCTGCTCCACAAATGCAGCGTTGAGAGCTTAGTAAATTATGTAAAAATTCCCGTGAAATCCCAGAGGTTAACTCGCCTCGCTGTTTTAAATCTTCAATTATTTCCCGAAACTGTACTGTTGTTTCTGATAGCAATACCGTATATCCCCGTGTGGAAATTGCTTTTTTCAGTGCTTCCCACTTTTTTTTCAGTTCTCCATGATTTGCTGATTTTTGCGATTCTAAATTTTGCCGTCTTTCTTGCAATTCTTTGGCGGCGCTGAGTTCTCGCAAACGATTACTTGTTTCTTTTTTGATAGTTTGTTGATATTCTAACTCTTGTTTAATTTCTGTTTGCCTGTTATTGATTCGCTCAATTTCCTGTTCTATTTTTGCCTGTTGTCTTAAAAGCTGTTTGGTTTCTGAGTCACCAATAATTTTTAATTCGTTTTCTAAAGTTTTCTTGGCTTCGCTTAAATGCCTGATAGAACGATTAATTACCTCAACTCCTAACAATATTTTAGTAGCTTCGGCAATTTCAGCCTTTTTATCAGAACGCACAATCTGTTCTATGCGCTCTCCATCAAAGAAAAAATATTGATGTAAGCTACTAGGTAAAATTTGGTTAATTATATCTTCTAAATTTTGATTGGGTGGGACAAAATACCACGAGCCATCATCTCTACCCACCCACATACTTAACTCTGTTTTACCAGGCTCAAAATCACTTTCGTTTTTATAAACCCGACAGGAGCGTTTAATCCGATAGCGTTTACTATCATGCTCCCAAACAATTTCTACCCAACATTCTACAGGTTGACCAATTTTAGCTTCAGCTATGGCACGTTTATTTACTAATTGTTCTGCTGAAGCAAAAGCGGCACTAAATTTTTCGTACAGTACCCAAGTAAATGCATTCAGTAAACTTGTTTTACCTGCGCCGTTATTACCGTGAATTATAGTTGTGTTACTAACATCTCCATGAGCTAACACTATCTCTGGGGTTTTTGCATAGAAGGAGCGAAAATTGCACAGCTTAATTGAAATGAGCTTCATCGCACTGCTTCCTTCACAATTCTCAAAATATCATCATTGATAGGGCTGTTACTTTTTTTATCTAGTCTGCTTTTTTCTAACTGCCATACCTGTTCGATTATTTGTCGCACTTCTGGTGCAGCACTAGCTATTGGCTCTTGCACGTCATCTATATTCGTTTGTTTATTCATGTTTTTATTAAAAGAATGTATTTTTTGATATTCTAACCACGGAGACCAGAGCGATCGCATCCGTAGAGGTACTGTTTCATTTGCTTCTTAAAATTAGATTGAATGTGAAGAAAAGCAAGTTTTTTGAAAGTGGTTAGTGGTTAGTTGTTAGTAGTTAGTGGTTAATTATTGGTTGTTTAATAGTAACCACTTCAGTTTTTTTATATTCAACCACAGATGCACGCAGATAAACCTAGATGAAATATCAGTATTCGGGGAAAAGGACAATGTCCTTTTTCCTTTCTGCTTTCCCTTTTCCCCTTCTTCTTTCAAACATCCAATAATCCATATCGTTTTTGTAAATCAAGTAACTTGATTCTCGCTTCACCAGCATTGTCTGCTAAATCAGCAAATTCAACAAAGCGCCGCAATTCTTTTCTTAATAAGTTACGTTCCACTTCTAAAGTTTTTCTGTCTAAATCTGGTGGCAAAACTATCATGTCAAAAATTGTGGCGCGTTCTTTGCCTGGATGTGGACGCAAAACCCGTCCGCGTCGCTGGATAAATTGCCGGGGATTGCCAGAACTTGCCAAAATTACAGCAGTTTGAATGGCTGGTATATCTACGCCTTCATCTAAACAGCGAATTGCGACTAAACCTTGTAATTCACCGCTTTCAAATTGACGGCGTAAAACTTCTCTTTCTTCTAGAGAAGTTTGAGCGGTGTAGGTGCTTACCCTGTAACCTAATTCTACTCCTAAAATTTTGGCAACCTCTTTGAGTTGGTGTAAGCTAGAACGCTGTCCCGCTTCTTGAGAACTATCACTGCAATAAAAAAGCGTATGACTTGTTTCGCGACGAGTAGCCATCAACTCACGCAAAGCGTTTAATTTATTTTCTGCTGCACTAATTAGCCTTGCGCGTTGCATCAATAACGGCTTTAAATCTTCGTTATCTTCTGTAGAGACGTAGCATGCTACGTCTCTACATTCCAAATTTTCTTTTTCTCGATACAAAAGTGCCCGTCCAATTTTTTGTGTTAGTTTGGCATAGGCACGACTTTCTGTTTCGGTTAATTCCACGAGAATGGGATAGTAAAGATAATGCACTAAAGCGCCTTGAGCGATCGCGTCTTTTAAAGTGAATTCTGGTTGTAAAACCGCGCCAAAATAATCAAATATAGATTGAGTTCCAGTTTCATCAAAATATCTTTCTGGTGTGGCAGATAAAGCCAGTCGCAAACCAACGCGGCGAGGTAAACTTTCTTCTAGTCTAGGTGCACCTAAATTGTGAGCTTCATCACCGATAATTAAAGTTCTTTCGGGAAGATATTTAAGTTGAGATTGGAACCCATCGCCAATTAAGGTGGAGTTGGTAGTGATAACTGTGAGAAATGGTTGCGAACTAGAACGGACGTTGTACAGTTGGCTAGAAAGTTGACTTTGCCAAGTGCGTAAGTTTTCAAAGGCTAAGATGGGTTGCAAATTAAATTTTTCACATTCTCGCGCCCATTGGGAAACAAGATGGCGGTAAGGACATACTACTAGCAATGCTTGCAAGTGAATTTGTTTGTATAACTCGCAAGCTACTGAGAGTGCTGTAATAGTCTTACCGCTACCTGTTGCCATTTTCAGCGTCCCTCTGCCGTTGTTGGCAAACCAGCTATTTACCGCTTGGCGCTGATATTGCCGCAATTGCAGAGATGCTGGCATTGTTGGGCAGCCTGGTAATGGTTGTTGAGTTTGATAACTGCCCTTGCTTTCACCTGCAAATGGTATTTTGAGAAGGGTGATTTCCCCAGTTGTGGCAACCGCCGTTTTGAAAGTGGGCAGTTGCCGGACTTTTGGTTGTGTCAGATACATTGATGTTGAACTACGTATAAATAGAGAGTGGTGAGTGGGGAGTGGGGAGGATTTTGTGATGGGGTGGTGGGTAATGAGGTGAAATCTTTCTTGCCACCTCCCTATCTCCCCATCCCCCTATTTCCCCACTTCCTCTGTTAGTTGTAACTGCGCCAGACGCCAACTAGGGAACCTTGCACCTGCACCTGCATGGCAGGTACTTCAATGGGGTTGTACCTTGGGTTGGCAGGTTTGAGGGTGACGCGATCGCCTTGGCGATAAAATCGCTTTAATGTTGTACCGTATCCATCCACTCTGGCGGCGACAATAGTACCATTTTTGAGTTGATCTGGTTCTGGTACGGGGCGCAGAAATACTAAATCTCCATCAACGATGCAATCTTCAATCATGCTGTCGCCTGCTACCCGCAAAGCATAAGTTTGGGATGGCAAAGACAAATTAGAAAAGTCAAGATGTTCGACTGCATCGGTAAATGGTTCTATTAAACCACCAGCAGCAATTGCACCCAAGATTGGTATACCATGTTTTAATGGACGTAAAATTCTAATCGTCCGTGCTTTTCCTTCACTCCATTCAATGTATCCTTTAGTGCGTAAATGTTCCAGGCGACTTTGAATTGGCGCTGGTGACTTCAAATTCATTGCCTGCATCATCTGCCGAATCGAAGGCGAATGCTGGTGTTGTCGAATATATTCCGCCAACCATTCGTAAAGTTCTTGTTGCGCTTCTGTTAGTCTTTCCATAAATTTGTAGGGAGGTAAATATAAATGTTCTTAGAACATTAGTACTACAAAAAACCCCCCTACGGAAAGAGAAAAGTAAAAAGTTAAAAATTAAAAGAAATTACTTTTGACTTTTGACTTGTTTACTCTGCTTCTAAAAAGCTAGCAAGTAAAGCTTTTTGTACGTGCATACGATTTTCGGCCTGATCCCAAACGTGTGAGTGCGAACCTTCGATGACTTCATTAGTAATTTCTTCGCCACGATGGGCTGGTAAGCAGTGTAAAACAATCGCTTCTTTTTCGGCCAGGCTCAACAGTTGCTCATTGATTTGATAAGGTTGGAAAATTGGTAAGCGATCGCCTGCTTCTGATTCTTGCCCCATACTTGCCCAAACATCCGTGTAAAGCACATGAGAACCCTTGGTTGCTGCTTCGGGATCGTTAGTGACTATTACTTGCGTTTTATTAGCTGCGATCGCGCGTGCTTTTTCGATAATTGTTGCATTTGGTTCAAATCCATTCGGTGTGGCAACTCTCACATTCATGCCTACCAAAGCACAACCAAGCATTAAAGAATTAGCAACATTGTTACCATCACCAACATAGGTCAAGGTTAGTCCAGAAAGTGTGCCAAAACACTCTTTAATCGTCAATAAATCGGCTAAAACCTGACAAGGATGCTCTAAGTCAGTAAGAGCATTAATTACTGGAATCTTGGCATAATGGGCAAAAATTTCCAATTCCTGCTGTGCAAAAGTGCGAATTGCCAAAATATCCAAATATCTATCCAAAACCCGCGCTGTATCCTGTACGGGTTCACCACGACTAACTTGCGTGACATTTGGATTTAGGTCTATTACTTGTCCACCCAGTTGGTACATCGCCACGGTAAAACTTACCCGTGTGCGAGTTGAAGCCTTAGAAAACAATAGCCCCAACACCTTGTGACACCGTAACCTCAACTGTTGAGATTTCAGTTGGGTTGCCATTTGCAGAAGTTCTTGAACCTCTTGGGAACTGAGGTCTGCCAGACTTAATAAATCTCGTCCGCTCAACGCTGCCATGCTTCTAGTTTGTAAAGAAAAATTATGTCTTTTCGTTTCTGTACACAGCCGTGCAAAAAGTAGCGCTTTAAAACTGTACCAAATATTCCTACATCTAACCTAGAGTTTCAGGTTATTGTGATGTTGATATTAGTTTATCTGTGCTTAAAGTTCGCAAAATAGCAGAAGTACTGTTGTGAAAGAAGTTTATGTGTACCTAGTGAGAAACTAATTTTTTTTGCTATTTTTGGTTTACAACTAGCTAGGTTATGGTAAGATGGTAAATCAGCGCGGCTTTTGAAAGTAAAAGCTAGTTTGCGTTCATACTTAATCAAGCCTGCGCCAGCATAGCACAGTGGTAGTGCATCCGACTTGTAATCGGAAGGTCGTCGGTTCAAATCCGACTGCTGGCTTTTCATGCGAAACCCCCAAAATTCGGGGGTTTTAGCTTGTATACATTCACAAATTAGATGTCTCAATTTTTTAGTAGAGGCGAATATCGTACATGCCCAAAGTCTTTGAAAATTTTATGTGCATCTAAGCAAAGACTATCAGCAATATCACAATATTTTGTCAATTATTGCAAAAAATTACTGCTAGTCAAATTTGGTAAAATAAAAGTCCTGATTAAGAAAAGCAATGCTAATTTAAAAAGTAGGCACAGACAAATAAAACCTTTAACCAAAGCCTTTAGGCTAGAGCTTGTGCCTCCGCCTCTAGTCTCATCGCAACTAATCCTAGGTTATTGCATCCGAAGAATGTGTTTTCGCCTTGAGTTCATTTAGTTGTTTTGGAGGTTTTTGAACGCACAGCCAAGAATGCCTGCCTAGCTGGAATGAATTACGGATGCTTTAGTTTGAGGATGTAGTTGCGAGTCTCGTCCACATTAGTTGAGTTATTCCTAATCTGAATTTCAACTCGTATAATTCCATAGCATGTTTAATAAACTACCGCTAGTTACTGACATTGTTCGGTCGTAATAGCGGTAGTTTAGTTTTGCTTAACCTTGTAGGGTAATAATAGTTACTTCTGGTGGACAAAACAGGCGACCTGGTGGGTAAGTTCCTAAACCGCGATTGACATATAACTGGTTTGTCCCGACGTAATGAAACCCCTGTGCCCATTCCCAATGTCGCATCACTTTAGCCAAACTTCCTTTCAAAAAGGGTATCCTTCGCCTCACTCTTTTAGGTATTTTGTCAATCAGCTGCTTATAATAAACAACTACTGGGCCAACTCCTGGCAACACAAGCTGACCGCCGTGGCTATGACCGGATAATTGCAAATCTACTCGCCATTGTTTTAAAAATTCGGCAGTATCTGGGTTGTGAGATAAGACTATACGGGGTTTTGCAGGATCTAATTGGTTCATCACCGATGCAGGATGAAATTCCCGCGACCAATAATCAGCAAGTCCAACCAGAGGTAATTCTTCTCCTAGTGGATAGGCTATTTCGTTCCAAAGAACTGCGATCCCGATGCTAGTTAATGCATCTGTAATTTCTGCTTTTGAGCGATGATAGTAGATATCATGATTGCCTAGTACAGCATAAATACCAGCGCGGCTTTGTAAATTTTTTAGTTGCAGTACTAGCTTGTGAATTGGAGTCGGATCGTCGGTTACGTAGTCACCAGTTAGTATAACTAAATCAGGTTCTGCTTCATTGCTGGTGGCGATCGCTTTTTCTAACATTTCTTCTGACAACCGCAAACCATCGTAATGTAAATCTGACATCTGCACCAGCTTCGTACCTTTTAACGATGCTGGCAAATCCTGAATATTAACCGTCAATGTCTCTACACTTAAAGAACCAGACAACAACCAGTGCATTGCGCTGACATTACTCCTCATACCAGCGCCTTTAGCTTAACAAATATTCATCTTGTTAATCGTATGGCTACGGCGATCCGGATTTAGATTTGCGATGGGCAAATCCTCTCTACTTGCATCGCCTCTTGGAATCACCCGAGTTCAGTGAATTTGATGGTATAGCCACTGGGATTTTACGCGAAAACGCCTTTTCTCTTTATATAAATAAAAAATAAGCTGGTTTTATAGCAATATATATTCGCGATCGCTTGTTCTTCTCTTCAAAAAGGTAGCAATTTGAAACGCACCAGGGGCGCTGAGTAAGCGCAGAGGATCGCAGAGTTCTTGGTGAAAAATTTCGCGTACGAACTTATTTTACCCAAAGACTACAATCCACAAAGGCAGCATTAGGAGTAACAGCAGTGTAGAAAGGATGATGCTGCTGGCAATTAAATCGCGGTCTAAATTATACTCTTCTGCCAAAATTAAACCGGCAAAAGCCGAGGGCATACCAGACATTAAGACCATTGCCAGACGGCGATCGCCTGATAATCCCAGTAACAAAGTGGTTGCTAAGCCAACGAATAGGGGTGTAACACCAACTTTGATGGCAGCTGGTAAGACGGCTAGTTTAATACTTTTCCAGCCGCGCAATTGACCTAAGCGGATACCAGTTAGCAAAAAGGCGCAGGCGATCACAATGCTTACAGATCCTTGCAATCCTGATTCAATTACTTGTGGTAGTTGTACTTGTTGAGTGAGAATACCAATGATAAAAGCCCAAAGAGGAGGTACACTCAGAATCTCACGCAGTTGCATCCACCAGCGAGTTGAGGGTTTTGATTGACTAAAGTAGCTGGCAATTACTACTCCCATGCCATAAGGCCCGACAAGGTTATGAGTAATACTGTAGAGTACAGCCCAGCCCAGAGCATCAGAATTAATTAAAAACGGGGCAATTCCTAAGCCCACGAAGCCAGTATTACCCAAGACGGTGGCAAGTATAAAACTGCCTTGAGTATTTGAATCAAGACTATAAAAAGAAGAAACAGGGACACGAGTTTGCGAGGACATGGGGAAATAACTCACCTTGTCTTCCAAAACAGTGCCATCATTTACCCTTGAGTTGTAAGGCAGTAACCTTTTCCATCCCCATAAAACCAGGAATGCTACGATCAAACCTAATACTAGCGCTCCTATTGTCACTACTGGTGCTAGTAGAGGTAGGCTTACCCCGCTATTAAATTGTCCTAGTTGACTTTGACGGGCTAATGCAAAAAGTTCTAGGGGCACACCAACCCAGTAAAGACCGCGACCTAAGAAACGGGGAAGCCATTGAGGTAAGAATCTAAAAATAAATAGCCCCAAACTCATCCATAGAATCAGGGGCGTATAAGCATGTAACAGGTTATCTGTCATAAATAATACTTAAAATTAATAGATATACCGGGATAGACTTGAGGGAATGGGGAGAATAACTAATGACCAATGACTATTGACTACCGTAATTAATTCACTCTTATTAAGAATAAATATTTTAAAGTTTCCTGACAACTTCGCTAGCTATAAGCATCCTTCTAATGATTTCTATGAACCTGACGCGATCGCAAAATAATAAACTTTTACACGAAACTCTGCTACATCAATGCGATCGCCTTCATAATAAAACCATTACTGAGAAGTTCTCGGTTCTGCTAATAGTGGGCAATATTTGCAACGTTCTAAAAAGGCAGTGCCGAAAGCTTCAGAATCACAAGATTTTGGGAGGAAGACAGTGAACAGCGAATTACCCCTGATTGTTCAGTGTCGCTGCAATGATGCTGACTACCGCAAGGAGAATCCCGAAGTGCCCTACAGTCCACAGGAGATTATCAGGGAAGCTGTCCGCGCTTGGGAAGCAGGAGCATCAGTTTTTCACTGGCACGCACGTGACCCCGTTTCTGGTAAGTGGCGCAACGATGTAGAACTCTATTTGGAAGTCATTCAGGGAATCCGAGAAAAAACCGACCTGATTATCAATCCCACCCTTGGTTATACTAATGCGGAGAACAATGTTCAAGAGCGTGTTGGCTACATCTTGGCAGCAAACAAAGATCCACTGCTGCGTGTGGATATGGTCGCTTTGGAGTTTGGCTCGTTTAACGTAGACTATTGGGATTCCCAGGCGAAGGAGTTCATTACGTACGACAAAGTATACTCAAATTCTCGCGCTCATATTCGGGATTTACTCAAGATACTTACAGAACAAGGTGTCTTCGTAGCTTGTACTTGTTGGGACATTGGGCAAATTCGGACGGCACGCTATTTCCAAGAGATGGGATTGTTGTCGCGGAATACCCTTTGGGACTTTATCTTTACGGGAGACTTGATGCCGAGTAGTCCAGCACCAACACTCCCTGCTTTGCAAGCGATGATAGATGCTATTCCTCCAGGCGAGCAATGGCTAGCGCTTTGCTGGCATGGAGACGCGATGCCTTTGGCAGCTTGGGTAATTACACTGGGAGGACACATTGGCATTGGGCTTGGAGATTGGCCTTACACTCGCTTTGGCAAGCCACACAACGGCGAGGTCATAGAAAAGGTTGTCCAGATGGCACATATTCTGGGTCGGGAAGTAGCAACACCAGCGCAAGCACGCGAAATTCTCAAAATGCCGCCACGTCCGGAACTGCCAACTCGCAAACAAAGCAATTCTGCATATGCGATCGCACAGTAAAAGGGGAGATGGGGTGATGGGGAGTAGTCAATTAAAAATTAAAAATTAAAAATTAAAAATTTTTAATTTTACATTTTTAATTCCCCGAAGGGGAGATGGGGTGATGGGGAGAATAACCACTAACCACTAACCACTAACAACTGACCAATGACTAATGACTAATGACTATTGACTAATGTCTAAACCAATAGAAATCCGCAATCCCCGCACGGGCAAATATGATTACGTAATTATACCACCGCCTCCAAAATTGTTAATACAGCAATGCAATCGCTTGCGGAGAGCGCAGCAAAGCTGGTTGCGACTTGGTTTGGAAGGGCGAATTGAAGCTTTGCAGCAGTGGAAGCAAGCTATAATTTCTGGGCGAGATAAACTTACCGAAGCTTTAGTTGCTGATACGGGAAGATTGTCTATTTCGGTAATGGAAATAGACTCGTTTCTTTCCAGCATTGATAGATGGTGTAAATTAGCACCAAAGTTATTGGAAGAAACAGAAAAAGAGACAGCAGTACCATTTATTAAACTCGAACAAACAGCAGTTCCTTATCCTCTGGTGGGAGTGATTAGTCCCTGGAATTTTCCACTTTTGCTTTCCACTATTGATACTATTCCAGCATTGTTGGCAGGTTGTGCCGTTATCGTCAAACCCAGCGAAATTACTCCTCGCTTTATGGCACCACTTTTGGCAACAATCAACGCCATCCCCCAATTGCGGGATATATTAAGTTTCGTAGAGGGAGGAGGCGAAACTGGTGCTGCTATCGTCCAAAATGTCGATTTGGTATGCTTTACCGGGAGTGTGGCAACAGGGCGAAAAGTAGGAGAAGCAGCAGCAAAACGTTTTATACCTGCTTTTTTGGAATTGGGAGGCAAAGATCCAGCGATCGTTTTGGCATCAGCTGATTTAGAATTAGCAACCTCAGCAATTTTGTGGGGTTCTGTAGTCAACACCGGACAGTCATGCCTTGCAATAGAGCGAATTTATGTTGCTAATTTTATTTTTGAACAGTTTGTGGAACGATTGGTAGCTAAAGCCGAACGCCTGCAATTAGCTTATCCTACAGTTGAAAGCGGAGAAATTGGGCCAATTATTGCAGAAAGACAAGCAGCAATTATTAGCGACCATCTGCTAGATGCACTGGAAAAAGGAGCAGTTGTACACTGCGGCGGCAAAGTCGAAGATAGTGGTGGAGGGTGGTGGTGTCGTCCTACAGTTCTCACTCAGGTTAATCATGAGATGAAAGTGATGACCGAAGAGACATTTGGCCCGATTATGCCTGTGATGCCATTTTCCACACCAGAAGAAGCAATTAACTTGGCGAATGACACCATTTATGGACTGAGTGCAGCGGTGTTTGCCCAAGATGAAACCAAAGCATTAGCAGTTGCCCAGCGTATAGATGCGGGTGCTATAAGTATCAATGATGCGGCTCTGACTGCCCTGATACACGAGGGAGAAAAAAATTCCTTCAAGTTTTCTGGTTTGGGTGGTTCCCGCATGGGGCCAGCAGCAATAACGCGGTTTATGCGGAAAAAGGCATTTTTGATTAAAACAAAGTCTATTGCCGATCCCTGGTGGTTTAATACCCAGTAAGCCAGTTAATATATTCAGGAGAGTTTTAATGTCTAACATCAAACAAGAAATGCCCCTTCTTGCCCGTCACGAAGGAGAATGGGAAGGTATATATACAATTATCGATGCTGCGGGTAATGTTATTGACAAGCATCACTCATACTTAATCCATCAATTTCCAGAAAATGGTTCCTATCCCTACGACCAAATCAATAAGTATACATGGGAAGACGGGAAATTTGAGGAACATCATTTTCCAGCAACATACCAAGATAAAAAAATTTGGTTCGATACCGAACGTCTTCAAGGTTATGCATGGGAAGTAGATGACTCTATCATTATTTTGTGGTTTAAGTACAAAGCTTTACCAGAAGCCCATATGTATGAAATGATCCATCTTAGTTCTTGTAGAAATTATCGCGATCGCACTTTACATTGGTTTAAAAACAATCAAGTCTTTAAACGCACAATGATGCAAGAACATCGAGTCAAATAATCAATTTAGGTTTCCAAAAGAATTTATCAACAGAACTTAATGGCGACACGAACCGTCCCTTGTATTTTGAGGGCGGGCTGTCTGGCCCACCCCACAAGAATCATCCTTTGATTATGCAACACCTTAAATTTTTTAGGTGCGTTAACGATGTGTAATACCATTTCTCCAAATACTTGATGCTTTGCGATCCCCCCAACCCCCCTTAAAAAGGGGGGCAAAGAGAAATGGTATTACGCACCATGACTTCACCTAGCTTCAAGTTCAAAATTTTGGAACATTCATCGCATCAGGGAGAATTTGCAGTCTGAAGAGTCAAATGACAGCTAATAGTTTTGGTATGTTGAAGAGAGAATTTTGAATGGCTAAAAGGCATGGCAAGAGCTGAAAAAATCAATTTCTCTACCCCTAGTGGTTTTCCAGAATTTCTTCCTGGCGAAAAGCGCTTGGAATTATATTTGCTTGATACAATCCGTCGGGTTTTTGAAAGCTATGGGTTTACCCCCATCGAAACTCCAGCAGTAGAACGTTTGGAAGTTTTGCAAGCAAAAGGTAATCAAGGCGACAACATAATTTATGGTATCGATCCCATCTTGCCTCCCAATCGGCAAGCAGAAAAAGACAAGTCAGGAGAAACAGGTTCGGAAGCACGTGCTTTAAAATTTGACCAAACAGTTCCCCTGGCTGCGTATATTGCCCGTCACCTCAATGACTTGACATTTCCTTTTGCCCGTTATCAAATGGATGTTGTATTTCGGGGCGAAAGGGCAAAAGATGGTCGTTTCCGCCAGTTTCGCCAGTGTGATATTGATGTAGTCGGTCGTCGGGAATTGAACTTACTCTACGATGCTCAAATGCCCGCTATTATTACTGAAATATTTACAGCCATCAATATCGGTGATTTTATTATTCGCATCAATAATCGCAAAATTCTCACTGGTTTCTTTCAATCAGTAGGGATTGAAGCAGATAAAATTAAATCCTGTATTGGTATTATTGATACCTTAGAAAAAGTCGGTGAAAATAAGGTCAAGCAGGATTTAGAAAAAGATGGTGTTTCCTCAGAGCAAGCCCAAAAAATCATCGACTTTATTAAAATTAGAGGCGCTGTTGACGAGGTATTGGATAAGCTTAAATACTTCGCTCAAACCATGCCAGAAGCCGAACAATTCAATCTGGGAGTGACGGAACTAGAAACAGTGATTGCAGGCGTTCGCAATCTCGGAGTTCCGGAAAATAGTTTCTGTATAGATTTATCTATTGCTCGTGGTCTTGATTATTATACTGGTACAGTTTACGAAACTACTCTGATTGGGCATGAAGCCTTGGGTAGCATTTGTTCTGGCGGTAGATATGAAGAATTAGTTGGAGTATTTTTAGGCGAAAAAATGCCTGGTGTGGGCATTTCGATTGGTTTAACTCGCTTAATGAGTCGCTTGTTAAAAGCTGGCATTTTGAATACCTTTGCACCTACACCAGCACAGGTGATGGTGGTAAATATGCAAGAGGATTTAATGCCACTTTACCTCAAAATTTCTCAACAATTGCGTCAGGCAGGAATTAATGTTGTCACTAGCTTTGATAAACGTGGTATTGGCAAACAATTCCAGCTAGCTGACAAACAAGGAATTCAATTCTGCGTGATTATTGGTGCGGATGAAGCCGCAGTCCAAAAATCTTCGCTCAAAGATTTGAAAAGCGGCGAACAGGTAGAAGTATCTCTGGAAAATTTGGCTGAAGAAATTAAAAGCCGATTGGCGTAACTTTTTCCAGGCTAAAGCTTGGAACGGAAAGATATAAATCTAAGCTGTTTTGCATTTAATTTGCACTTGGCGGGGCGGGCAAGATGCCCACCCCACAAGAGTTTCCTTAAAATCTATTTTGTAAATTAAAAGATTTTCAGCTTACCAGGGTGATATGAAAATTAAACGAGCTTTTTTAGACACAGAAGATGGTCAAATTCACTACCGAATCGGTGGTGAAGGAAAACCTCTTTTGCTACTACATAGAAACCCAAGTAGCAGTAACGAATTTCAAGATTTGATGCCAATCTTTGCTGAAACAAAGCGTGTCATCGCAATGGATTTGATGGGACTCGGTGATTCTGATAAACCTCCCAGAATTTATTCTGTCGCTGACTACGCCAAGACTGTAATTATGCTTTTGGACGAGTTAGGCATAAAAACAACAAGCATTCTTGGACACCACAC
This sequence comes from Fischerella sp., assembly GCF_013388695.1. NCBI lineage: Bacteria > Bacillati > Cyanobacteriota > Cyanophyceae > Nostocales > Hapalosiphonaceae > Fischerella > Fischerella sp. The sequence goes on along the minus strand of NZ_JACAEU010000164.1, from coordinate 2,381 downwards.
GGGCGCTTATGTAGGTGCAGAAGTAGCAGCAGCGTATTCAGACCGTGTGGATAAACTCATACTATGTAACGTGGATGATTTTACTGAAGAACAAAAAGCAGCGATCGCCAATAGATATTATCAAGTCTTTCAAATTAAACCAGATGGTTCGCACCTGATTGAAAGATGGTCATTTCGTGCCCAATATGTAGGATCTACAGAGTTAAATCACCTGTGTATGTTAGACGAGGCGAAATGCTATGGCTATCCTCCCTATGCACCTTTAGCTTTTATCAACTATCCGTATTTAGAACGATTTCGTTTAATCCAATGTCCTACCCTCGTTCTATCAGGAACTGAGGATATCAAAGGACTGGTGAAACTGGGTTTAGCACAAGCAGAAAACCGCAATTTTATTAAACAAGTAATACCCCAAGCAAAAGTTATCGATATTGAAGGCGGAACATTCTGTATGATGCATCAACAGACACAAAAAATATCGAAAGTAGTATTAGAATTTTTGGATGTTTTATGAGTCCTAAAACTTATAAAAAACTGATTGCCAAACAGCATAGCCATAACTTCAGAACTGCTGTTGAAATTGTCGAAGTCCCGATTCCTGAACCTGCTGCCAATGAGATAGTTATTCGCAATAAATTCGCTGGAGTGAACGGCGGATTTGACACGTTACTTTGCCGTGGTGATGTTCCCTACGTCAAATTAACTCCCCCGTTTGATTTGGGTGTAGAAGTGGTAGGAGAAATTGTTGCTGTCGGGAGTGATGTCAAAGATTTCCAAGTTGGTGATGCTGTCGAAACCACCGCGCGTGGAGGAGGATATCGCGAGTACCAAGCCGTAGATGCCAAGTTAGCAATTAAAGTACCGGAAGCGACACCAGAGATTTTAACACTTATGCCTACTGGTGTTTCAGCCGTAGTAGCATTAGAACAAGTCGGCGAAATGAAAAGCGGGGAAACAGTCCTTGTCAGTGCCGCAGCAGGCGGAACAGGACATATCGCCGTGCAAGTGGCAAAACTAGCAGGAAATCATGTCATTGGAGTTTGCGGTTCTGACGCAAAATCAGAATTTCTCAAGCAACTGGGATGCGATCGCATTATCAATTATCGCGCCGAAAATGTCGGCGAAGTCCTCCAGCGAGAATATCCCAAAGGCGTCAACCTAGTATTCGAGTGTGTTGGTAAACAAATGTTCGATACCTGTGTTGAGAATTTAGCAGTGCGGGGACGCTTAGTGGTTGTTGGTTTTATATCTGAGTATTTAAATAACTTTGAGAGCGTCAATCAACCGCGAATATATAGTAAGCTGTTTTGGAAAGCTGCTTCTGTGCGTGGCTTTCTCATGCCACTATATGCAGAACACATGCCAGCAGCACGCGATCGCCTGTTAAATCTGCTATACTCCGGTCAAATTAGAATTGGCATCGATCCGACTCAATTCCAAGGCTTAGAATCAATTCCTGATGCTGTCGAATATATGCTTGGTGGCAAAAATTGCGGCAAAATTGTTGTCAGGATTTAGTTAGTAGATAGTGGTTAGTGGTTAGTGGTTAGTGGTTAGTTGTCCTTTGCCCAATGACTATTGACTATTGACTATTGACTAATGACTGCCACACACTTAATTTCAATAATCAATTCTGGTCTAGATAAAGCAGCGACGCCAACAGCTGTCCATGTTGGAAATTGATTGGTAAAATAACGAGCTTTGACTTCTCTAAAAAGTGGTAAATAGGGAATCGCTAAATTTTCTGGTGTCCCAGCAGCAGCGGATGCATTTTGCGCTTCTCCTACATTTACCACATGATAACTAATCATTTCTACCACATCATCAAAGGTAGCTCCTGCTGCGTCCAACACCTTCTTGACATTTTCAAAAGCTTGCACAAACTGGGCTTCTACGCCTTTGACAATTTGCAAATTCTCATCTCTGCCTACTTGTCCAGAGATATATAAGGTATTACCGACTTTAATGCCGGGACAATATTGAAACTTTTCATAGAGAATTTTCATCCCTTTGGGAATAATGACTTCACGAGTAGACATCACAAATTTCCTGATGATGTTTAATTTTCGAAAGAATATACAGGCAATTAAGCATTAGTTCATAGCGAAATTTTTACACCAAAACTCTGCGATCCTTTGCGCTTACTCTGCGCCCCTCTGCGTTTTAAATCCTGTCAAGGTGTGAGTCTTGGAAATGGATTTTTCTTGGTGTCTTTGTGTCTTGGTGAGTCCAGCCCCCGTCTTGGCTTCTGCGGAGATGGGTGACTGGCGAACCCGGAGGGTGGTGAAAAAAGAATGATTGAAACACAAAGACACAAAGAGGAAAATAGTCTTCTCTACTAAGATTTGGGTTCGTTTTTTACCCATCTTGACAGGGCTAGT